>JAKACV010000049.1 GCA_021821085.1 Bacillota bacterium
TGGCGCTGTGCGTGATGTTGGCGATGGCGCTTTGAAGAATCAAAGAAAAGCAAGCGGACAACATACGGAGTTTGGTGTGGAGTGCCTAAAAAAGATATCCACAAGGGGATAGGTCGGACGAAATCGTTATCCACAGGCCGCTATCTGTGGATAACGGGATTCGTATGCCCATTTTCCGAACTATCGAGGTCTGCAGGCACCCATTCACTCAGAAACAGGATGTCGCTTCTGCTAAAAGCGGCTCTCCGACCGATAAGATATGATCGCTCGGTTCACAAAAAACAACAACGCAAATAGCTCGATCATCATCGATCTTGACACACAGGCAGGCAGCGCACTTTGCAAGACTCATTCACAAACTCTAGCCAACGACGCTAGAGTTGAGGTGGTTTGACCCTGAAAATATCTAATTATTGGAATCAAATGCATAGCTCATGATGTTTAAATGTCATTTGAAACTCCTTCGCAAATCCTTCATAGCCTGTAACAGTTACAATGACTGCCCGTCCTTCTGACATCCGCTCAATCCATCCCAGATCAAACAACCGCTTAGTCATTGATGCTCCCAATATACCAGCCATATGATGGCGACGTTCACTCCAGTCCAAACACTGTCTGGCAAAATGCCGCCGCGTATGTTTCATGTTCTCAATCGAAAGGCCAAACTCTTTAAACCTCTCCATCCCTTCTTCTGTGACGGCATAGTCTCTCCCCTCTTCTCGTACCAAACCCAGTTCGAGGATTTTATCTGTTAATGCGACACCTATCTCCCCTGCGATGTGATCATAACAAGTTCTTGCGAAATGCAATGACTTTGACTGTTCCGATTCTCGTAAGGATCGGATGGGCTTCAAAGGCGCAATGACACTCAGCGCCTCCAGTGCATTCCCTACCTCCTGATTGGCTAATCTATAATATCGATGGCGTCCATAGGACTCATGGACCAAAAGACCACCTGCAACCATTTTCCCAAGGTGTGAGCTTGCTGTTTGTGGAGAAATTCGAGCTACCCTAGCTAACTCACTAGCTGGTAGCGCTTTCCCACTGAGTAAACATACGAGCATAGCAGCCCTTGACGAATCTCCAATAAGGGCTGCAATTTCAACAATATTAGGTGTCGATTCCATGATGAATCCTTCCTTCGTACGCAACGATACTTCGATGATAGACGAATAACTCTTGTATTACAATGATCATGTACTCGACATGATCATCCATACAAAGGAGACCTATCATGAAATTTCATCGTGAACTTCCAAACAAAACACAGCTTGTACAACCCAAAATTTTATATTTTGGAACACCAGTGATTTTACTCAGTACACTTAATGAAGATGGAACCACGAATATCACGCCAATGTCTTCCGCTTGGGCTCTTGGCAAACGAATCATTCTCGGTCTCGGAGAAAACGGGCATGGCTTAGACAATCTACAGCGATTTGGTGAATGTGTGATCAATATCCCAAACCCCACTCTTTGGAGCCAAGTAGAAGCCTTAGCTCCATTCACGGGATCTAACCCTGTTCCAAAACAGAAAATGGGAGTATTTCAATATGAAAAAGATAAGTTCAAAGCTGCGGGTCTAACCGCTGTTCATTCCACTCAAATACTTCCAGATCGAATCGCTGAGTGTCCTTTGCAAATTGAGGCAAAAGTCATCCATATTCGTATGACTGGTGAAGAGGTCTCATTTGGAATCATTGAAGTAGAGTCAGTAGCCATTCATGCACATGAAGAAATAATCTTAGATGAGTATCACATTGATCCAACTCGTTGGAGTCCGATCATCTACAATTTTCGGCACTATTTTGGTCTCGGTGATGAATTAGGTAAAACATTTCGAGCATAGGAGGAACCTCCCCTGTCTTCGGCGAATGAAACTTTAGAATGAATTTTAAGATCGGAGGATTTCCAGGTGATTGATGAACTCCGCACTTTCCTGATGAGACCTGCTCCCATCTTTGGGATTACACCTTAAACGCAAAACCGCGTTGCTCCATGATAAAACGTGGCAGTTCCATCCGTGCCGTCTTCTTGGGATCAACGACCTGACATACATGCAAATTGGCTGCGGCACTCAATAGAAAAACCGCTTCAGGTGTCGTCATTTGACACTCCTGTTCAAGTAGGCGCGCCATGTGTTTAACAGCAAGTTCACTGGCTTCATCAAGATCTTCTGCAGAGGCAATCGTCATGACCGTTTTGTCATTTATAAGCAATGGCGCCGGCCATGCCTTGCCTTTTAAAACGTGAACCTGTACAGTAACGGATCCAGCGATTTCAACACCACTCACACCGACCTCACCATCTCCCATCGCTGCATGCAGATCCCCCAGTGCAAGCAAAGCCCCAGGCACATAGACAGGTAATAATAAATAAGCACCTGTTGTAATATGCTGACAGTCCATGTTGCCACCATGCGATCCAGGAGTCCCACAGGATATAGAGACTCCCTGTGGAGCAGTTCCAATAACGCCAATCATCGGGTTGAGCGGGATTCCTAAATCATTTGTAATCCATGCTTTATCATCGCGAATAGGTACCATCCGAATCGCGTTCTCTTTCAACTCGTCCCCAAACACACCTAAATTGGGTCCAATTGTCATAACTCCTTGACTCGCTAACTCCATTTTCCCAATGTGCACCACCAGTAAGTCCCCTGGTTCAGCATTTTCTACATAAACGGGTCCGGTCGCAGGATTGATGCGCTCCCAATCTAATTCACCAAAATCTATGTTTTCACTTTGAATTTGATCCTCAAAGCAATCACACGTATGAAAGACGACCGTACTATGATCAGGAACGCGCAGAACAGGCTCATTCTCCGAGCACAACGCATACACAATATCTGATTTTGAAATTTCATATTTCATAGAATTCCCTCCGTAGTTTCATATACTTTGTACTCATCCTCATGCTGAGACTACACTCGCATTAAAAAATAGATAAGTACTCGTCTTTTTCCCAATCACTCACATGCGACATATAGCGATCCCATTCTGTACGACGTAATAATTGCCGATGTTTTACAAATACTGGACCTAGAAGCTGTTCAAACCACCTTGTATCATCGCGCTGTTCTAAGCGACCAAGTTCTAATGCCTCATATAAAGTCTTTAGCAACATCTCCTCTCCCACTTGATACACATCTTGTTCATGCAGCAGCACCATTGGTGGTTCAATCTGATGCTCTATGCCATAAAGTCCGGTGGCCAACAGCGCTGCAAGTGCCACATACGGATTCGTGTCTGACCAGGCAGTCGATTCTCAATGCGGGTCTCTGCCCCGCGCTTACTTGGAATCCGAATCATCGCAGCACGATTCTCATATCCCCACGTGACGGTCGTAGGAGCAAACGTGTAGGGACGAAGACGCTTAGAGGTTGTTCAAAAAGGGTCGAGAACTCTGCGGCGCAGGGCTTCGGCTTGTGCTGGACATGCGTGCTCATGTACCACCTATCGTACACTCCGCGCGCATGTCCAGACTTCACCAAACCCCTGCTTGCATCTTACCTCAACCCTTTTTGAACAGGCTCTTATAGGAATTCACCGTGGAGTTTATAAAAATCGAAAGAGTGGTGGCAAATTTTAATTGACCACCAATAAACCAACGAGCCAAATCAGATATGCCATCCGATTGATTAGCGTCCGCAAATAAGTTATAACCAGTCATATCCCATAGCGAATGGTGCAAATGTGCGCCACTGCCACTCATATCTGCCAATGGCTTGCTCATACATGTTACTGTATAACCTAATTTGTGCACAATCTCCTTAATTGCAGTGCGATAGTAAAATGCCCTGTCAGCAATTCCTATGTTGTCATGTGGTGCATAAGTGACTTCAAATCGCCCTGCACCATACTCCGTATTTGCCGTCTCCGACTCAGCACACGCTGCAAAAAATAGTGAACTGGCACGTACTTTGATCGCGCAATATTCGAACTATCCTGCACATAAACCCTCACGATTTGGACCTGATGATCACGAATTAAATGCTGCAAATATTCCGCCGAGTATTGAGTATCCAATAAGCAACCGTCACCTTGAATGAAGAATATTTTCACGACACCTTATAATAAGCAATTTTTGTGCCACAAATAAAACACAGCACATCTATCCCGCATTGCTACTGCTACCTATGGTCTATTATTGATAAAATAGTATTTGAAATCAGACCATTTGTGATCAGGGGTTATATGAATGGAACAGGCAATTGCACAGAGCGCCATCATGCGCACGTAACTTGAACAAGCATCACGAGTGGCTGCTTTTCCTACAACGATCCTGATTGAAGATCCTACAGGAGCCGGCAAGGATGTCATACCAACTTCATCCATCACATGAGCCCACGCAGCACGATGCCATTCATTAAAATCAATTGTACAGCACTTACCTATCGAAACACGTATCAAAAAACCTATTCTGAGGAGTCATCACTAGAAACGAAACTTCACACACTGGAGAGCGAATTAATTGTTCGCGCACTACAACGTTCACGCAGCGTGCGAGAAGCCTCGAAACTCCTTCAGATTAGTCATTCCACACTCCTGCGAGAAATGAAGAACACGGGATAACCGATCATAGGTAATCGGCAAGATTAGCAACGCTTAAACTGCACAATGATCTCTGTGCCTCTTCCCAGATTACTTGATACATTAATCGAGCCATGATATAAATCCACCATCTCCTTGGCGATGGCAAGACCTAGTCCAGCTCCTTTCTTACGATCACGCGAGGAATCCACACGATAAAATCGCTCAAAGATGTGGTGTAAATTTTCATTAGGTATACCCTGCCCTTCATCTTGAACTGCAATGTGAACTGAAGTTTTGGTTATACTTAAGCGAACAAAAATCTTATCCTCCCGTGCTGTATGCTTCACTGCATTATCAAGAAAGATCATAAGCAGTTGTTGTAAATGTTCCGCATGCATCGCAATTGAGGCCTTTTCTTCACATCCAATCGACACAATCGGACGCTGATAAGCGACTTCAATATTAGAAATGACATCTTGTATCACTTCTCCAACTTCAATAATCGGAGCTGGAGCGATAAGAGTTTGTAAACTAGCCAGTTGGAGTAGATCGTTTGTCAAATGCCGTAACCTGGAAGATTCTTTTTTGATAGCCAGCAATGCACGTTCCATGACAGATTCATCACTCTTACCCCAACGATCGAGTAAATTGACATATCCCTCTATCACAGTGAGTGGGGAACGTAATTCATGTGATGCATCTTCAATGAACTGATTCTGCGTCTCCATGGTAGACTCGATTCGCTCCAACATTTTATTGAAGGATTCGGTCAGTTCGGCTATCTCCTTCGTGTTATGGATCTCAGGCAATCGGTAGGAAAGTCGATTGGGATCCACCCTGCGAATTGATTGAATTATCCGATCAAGTGGGCCAAGTGCCGCCCACGCCACTGTATATCCACTAATACCTGCCAATGCAATGGCTCCAAATGAACTTAGAAGGAGGATCTGAATGAGAGTATTAATATAAGCGAACACGGTATCGATTGAAGAGTAGAGAATCACCCAACCTAATCGCTTGTTTGCTTCGTTGACACTAGGATAAACTGCTCGAATATAACGATGTCCCTGAACCGATTCAATACTTGCTCCTTCACGTAAAGGTTGTACCTGTGAGCCAAAACTCATCGACTGCGGCAAAGTCAACGATGTAACTTTTACACCTTGATTATTGACCAATTCCACCCCTTGATCCTTGGCCAAATAGGCTTGTAGCCATCGGTAGTTATGCTCACCTGCGCCTTCCTGCAAATTATTTGAATATGCCACTGCAATTTGTTTTGCCTGCGTGAGAATAGACAACCGTTCACGAGCAATCAGCCAATTCGACAGGAAAAAGTAAACAAAAATCGTGAACAACAATAAAATCACAGAGAGTGATATAATGGATAAAAATGAAATTTTGGCCTTGAGAGTCGGTAGCCTCATGCGTCTTTTACGATATATCCCATGCCGCGTACCGTTTGAATAAATGAAGCGGAGGAGCCATCATCAATTTTTGAACGGAGATAGCGAATATAGACATCCACTATGTTCGTATCGCCAACAAAATCATACCCCCAAACCTGCCGAACGATCATGTCGCGCGATAGCACATGGTTCTTATTTTCCAGCAAGTATTGCAGTAGTGCAAATTCTTTGGCCGTCAGATTAATCTGTTGCTGTCCTCGCGAAACCTCTCTAGCAGTCAAGGACAACTCTAAGTCTCCCACCGTCAACGAGGACTCCTTTACCTCTCCATAGGCAGCACGTCGGATCAGTCGCCGAATACGCGCCAACAACTCCTCAATCGCGAAAGGTTTTACCACATAATCATCCGCTCCATAATCCAATCCCGCAATGCGGTCAGGGATCGAGCCGCGCGCGGTAATGATCAAAATCGGCACCTGACTCTCTGCACGCAGTCTTCTGCACAGTTCAAATCCATTGATTCCAGGGAGCATCACATCGAGCAAAACCATATCCCACTCCTGCGTCGTCGCTTGTTCCAAACCCGTACGCCCATCCCCTTCAACGGTGACAGCATACCCTTCATGTTCTAGCTCAAGTTGCAAAAAACCAGCAATATCCTCATCATCTTCAATTAGCAGTAGTTTGTGCGGCTCCATCGAATCCATCTCCTGACTACCGTATCATACGACAGCCGTCCTTTAGATAACAACCTCCATAGACATACAGGTTCAAACGAACAACGCACGCTGCGCATCGTTTGAACCTGTAGGACGGGCATGTGAAAAAACACGTTACACTTAGTTACTCGAGTCTAAGCCGCCACTGGTAGCCCCATTATTCACCTGACTGCCCGACTGTACCTGCACATTTGGACCACTATCAACTGCTGACGCGGCCCCCTTCTTTGCTGATGCCTTGCCTGCAACTTCAGGCTGCTCCGATGTAGCGGACTTGCGATCCGGTTTTCCACTATCGACCTGTGCACCAGATTGCTGCTGAATATTCTGGCCCGCATTAACCTTCGCTGATATAGGAGCAACGGTCTGGCCCGTTGCCGCAAATGCCGCCGACGAACCAAATAGGGCAATTCCCCCCATCAAGACTAATGCGGATGTTGTTCCGAGTAAAGACTTCTTCATTAATAAAACCTCCCTCGCTTTGATGCATTCAATATAAGCTTTCATCCTGAGAATAACTTTGACCGAGTATTAGAAAATCATCATGTTTTCCTGTGAACGTTCTCATCAAATGCACACCCTATTTTTCGCATTACCTCAACCCCCACTCGACAGCATAATGTTCGGCACTCAAATATTAAATTTTTCTAATCATATTTTCATAGAATTTTCATCATAACAGAAGTCCTCTCTCAGCTAACTCTTTTATGATAATTATCATTTGCTGCACGTTACTTGAGGGGGCCAACCGATTATGTGCGGTATTGCAATTCTCGCATCAAAATCGAACTATTCAACAGCCACTGATGCACTGCTCACGCAGATGCTAGATACTATGCAGCATCGTGGACCGGATGATCGAGGGATACTTATCCAACAAGGCATCCAGATGGGCATGGTTCGCTTGTCAATCGTCGATGTCTCCTCCGGTGCACAACCAATTTATAACGAAGACAAGTCATTAGCCATCGTCTGCAACGGAGAAATCTACAATGCAGACGCCTTGCGTAATGATTTATTAGCCAATGGACACGTGTTTGCAACACAATCAGATATTGAAGTTATCCTCCATCTCTATGAAGATAGAAGTGAGCAATGCCTGTCATTTATTGAAGGCATCTTTGCATTTGCCATTTGGGATAAACAAATCAATAAATTATTTGTGGCTCGCGATCGCGTTGGAGTCAAACCGCTATACTACTCTGATTTGGGAACACACTTTGCTTTTGCCTCCGAAGTGCGGGCGCTGAGCTGTATTTCAGAAGTCAATACAGAAATTCATTCAACGGCCGTCTCTGATTACCATGCCTTTCGCTACATTCCCGGAGAGAAAACTATATTCAGCGGCATTCATCGCCTGCTTCCCGGACATTTTGCAGAGGTTACACGTGAAACACTCCGGATTCATCGTTATTGGCATCCGACCTATCGACCTGTCCGACCTGAAATCAATCGAAATCCTATTCACGAACTGCAGCAATTGATGGACGCTTCAATAAAAAAGCAACTGTCGACCGAAGTGGCTAGTGCAGTGCTTCTAAGTGGCGGACTGGATTCAACGGGTCTGCTTGCACTGCGAAGTCGCTATGTACAAGCAGATCAAGCAATTACCATTGTCTTTGAACCGCCTGCTGACCATACGCCACAAATCGAATATTCTGAGCTACATCACGCAAAACAAGTGGCGAATCATTATGGTGTCAAACACTTCGTGCAAATTGTCGGTGCAAATGAGGCTTTAGAAGCACTACCGCAAATCATTGCCGCTCTGGATGAACCGATTGCAGATCCGACTTCTATCCCCTTGTGGTTCGCCTCTCGTTTAGCACATGCAAAAAACGCGAAAGTTATCTATAGCGGAGAAGGTTTAGATGAGTTATTTGCCGGATATGAGATCTACGGCCATACACGCTGGCTTAGTAAGTTAGCACAGCTTCCTCGCTCATGGCGCATATTCCTACGTGACCTGATGGTACGTCACCGCTTACGAGGAGCCGGTCTATTGCAGAGATCGCTCAGTCCTATTGAAGATTGGTATCAAGGGGTCGGAGGTTTATTCACACCAGCCGAATTGCCTATGATCTTAAAAGCACCTCCAGATCACGGCGCAATCGCGAGATGCGTTCGGTCAATCATTGGTTCACAGCATAACGCAAGCCCTATGCAACGCATGTTATTGTTCGATTTACTGTCGTGGCTACCAGACAATACGCTCGCCAAATCAGACAAAATATCGATGGCACACTCTGTTGAATTGCGTGTCCCCTATTTGGATGAGGGCATTGTCGAGTTTGCGTTGACCAGTCCTGATCACATGAAGTGGGGTCCACGTCGCGGCAAGCAAATTGTACGGCAGGCCTTTGCCGATTGTGTGCCTTCATTTGTCATTAACAGACAAAAAGCAGGTTTTAATGTCCCCATCTCTTCTTGGATCTTTGGAGAATGGAAATCTTTCACTCAAGACATGATTCTGTCTCCTAAAGCGTGCACCCGTTCATTATATAGAGAAGATATACAATCGCTCTTTCACGCAACAGGCAAAAATCGCGAGCGCGCAGGTCGCTTGTTATTTGCCCTTCTCAGTATGGAATTGTGGCTTCGACAAAATCCACATTCTAACGAAACATTGCAATTTCTCACTTCTTTATCCGGGTAAAACCATCCAGCTCCCCAAATCTGCGCATGATCGATAAACAGGTGAAGTGACAAATCGTCACATCACCTGTTTATTCAAACATAGTATTCTCTTGTCCACGAACCTTAGACTGCAAATACTCGTTTACGTTTGAGACTAAGAACCATACCTGCACTAATGACTGCACCAATCAAGATCGCAAGTGCATATAACCCGACGTTTCCAATTAAGGGGAACACAAAGATTCCACCATGTGGTGCAGGGCATGTCACATGGAACAGCATAGATAGTGCACCTGTTACAGCCGATCCAACCATAATGGAGGGAATCACTCGCAATGGATCATTGGATGCAAAAGGAATAGCTCCTTCCGTAATAAAGCATAAACCCAATACCGCCGCGGCTTTCCCGGCATCGCGCTCTTCTGGCAGGAACTTTGATTTATTGATAAATGTCGCAAGTGCCAATCCGAGCGGCGGGACCATTCCAGATCCCATCACCGCAGCCATAATCACTTCGGATTCCACTGTATGGGTTGCAAGTAGTCCAACAGCGAAAAAATAAGCAACCTTGTTGACTGGTCCCCCCATGTCAAAAGCCATCATGGCACCTAGCAGTAATCCCAGCCCAATTGAGGCTGACGCACCGATTCCCTCCAATCCAACGGTCATCCATTGCATGAGCGCCGCAATCGGGTTTCCAAGAACATAAATCATGAGGAGCCCTACAATTCCGACTGACAGTACTGGGAGGATTAAGACTGGCTTTAGCCCTTCCAGTGTACGAGGCAACTTAATCAGTTTTTTCAACCATAGTGTAATATACCCTGCAAGAAATCCTGCAAGAATTCCACCTAAATACCCGGCACTCGCTTTTGGATCCCCATACATCACACCTTGCGTACCGATCCAGCCACCGATTAACCCTGCGGCAAAGGCGGGCCGATCACCGATCGACTGCGCGATAAATGCGGCTAAGATCGGCACAAAGAGTGCAAAAGCAGAATTCCCACCAATATTCATAAATGCTTTGGATAGAGGAGCATTACCATTAATATCGATTGCAAATGATAAAGCGATAAAAATTCCGCCTGCGACAACAATCGGAAGCATATGCGAGACCCCACTCATCAAATGCCGATAGACAGCTGGCATCTGCGCTTTTCGTTCCGATTTCATGGTTTGAATGGTCTCTAAGTAGTCTCCCGCTCCCGATTTTTCTCCAAATACAGGCTGTACTAACGCTTCTTCAATTAAGGTTTTAGCATCTTTCATCGCACTAGATACAGAGGTTTGGAGTAAGCGTTTACCTAGAAAACGATCCAATTCCACGGTCTTGTCTGCGGCAATAATGACCGCATCCGCTTCTGCGATATCAGATTCAGTCAATACATGTTCAGAGCCAGCCGCCCCTTGTGTCTCCACTTTAATCTCATACCCGAGCACTTTTGCCGTTTGTAGTAATGCCTCTTCCGCCATATACGTATGAGCGATACCTGTTGGGCAAGCAGTAATCGCAATGATTTTTTTCACGATAGTTCCCCTCCCGAGAGCGTTGTGACGCGAATGCTAGGTAATAGATGATAGACCTCGTTCAATTCGGGTTGTTGTGTTCCATACTTCATCACAGCTGCAGAGCCAGCCGCTGCAGCGAAAGCCATGCGATCAGCAAAGGCCATGTGTTTTACACTTCCATACAACAATCCTGCCACCACAGTGTCCCCCGCACCTACGGTAGATTGAACAGGAAGTCGCGGAACCTCGACATAGATTGTTTCTTCTGCACAGCTTGCCACGAGTCCTCGTTCCCCAAGCGAGACAACTACCGTCTCAATTCCTTTATTAACGAGTAATTGTGCCGCTTGTGCGACTTCATCCACCGTAAGTAACTCCTCTCCTGTATAGGCTGCGAGTTCCTTTACATTTGGCTTGATGAGATGCGGTAAAGCTTCGACACCATAACGAAAAGCATCACCACTCGTATCTAACACCGTTTTTGCACCCTGTTGCTTACATGAATTGATTTCCTTTTCATACCAATGCAAATCACACCCTTGCGGAAGTCGACCTGCAAAGGTAATCCATCTCCCTGAATTCGCGTAGCTCCATAACTTAGTCTCCAATTCATCCCATTCCACAGACGAAAAATTCGAGACTTGACTATTAAACTCGGTCAATTGCCCGTCTGTAGCGCTGACTTTCACGTTCATCCGTGTCTCTTCCTGCACGATAACAAAATCATGAGTAATGTCCGCTTGTTCTAATTGTTCGGCAATCCATTGTCCACGGCGCCCACCAAGAAACCCTGTCGCTAACGTTGGGATCGAGAAGGCATGGAGTGCTTTTGAGACATTGATTCCTTTACCACCGGCATACTGCGCCATATTTCCCACGCGGTGTAAAGCACCTGGATGTACGGTATCTACAGTACAAAACACATCAAATGCAGGATTTAACGTCACTGTAAGGATCTGAAGCTCATCATTTTGAGAGTTTTTATCCACTTGATCATTCCTGTTCATGTCATTTCCTCCACTTGCCTACCCGCCACGATGACACGTATCCCGAACCGTTCCATTGCACTGTAATACATTGGCGCAAGTTCCTCGTCCGTTAGAAAGGTGTTGACCCGTTCTAACTCACACACCTTTACCAAATGGACTTGACCCACTTTGCTATGATCGGCCACTAAAATAACCTCGCGTGCAGAGTCCACCATGGCTGCCTTCGTACCTGCCTCCACAGCATTGACGGTTGTGATTCCGCGTTCGATATCAATCCCATTGGTTCCGAGAAATAAACGATCTACATTCACTTGTGCCAGCATTCTCTCTGCGAATGTACCAACTAGCGCACCCGTTGTCGTTCGTAACTCACCGCCAAGAACGAGTAAGCGGATATGTTTCGCATTGGATAATTCTTCTGCAATGGGCAAACTGTTGGTAACTACTGTGAGATCCATATCTGGCAATTGACGTGCCAATTCGAAAGTAGTCGTGCCCGAATCAAGCAAAATGGTTTCGCCCAATTGGATCTGGTCTATGGCCATTCGTGCAATAAGTGCTTTTTGCTGCTGATAAAAAACGGACTTATCCTTGAGCGAAGGTTCAAATGCACTAATTTCACGTGCTACCGCTCCCCCATGCGTTCGCTTTAAGTGTCCCTGCTCCTCCAGATCTTGAAGATCACGCCTCACAGTACTTTCAGATACACCTAAGACGCGTGATACATCTGACACAAAAATACTTGGCGACTGTGATAGTAACTGCAAAATTTTCATTTTACGTTCGTCAGCGAAAATACGAATCACCTCCTTTTTCGCATTGCGATCATTTTCTTTCAATCGGATCGCTCGTATATGCGTGAATTCAAGCAAATACTTGATTGTATTCGATTATTTATGCTTGATTGTGCTCATTATATTCAGTATGATAGAACCTGTCAATGAAACTTTGAAAGCGCTCCCTCCTAAGTAGCAATAAATCAGTCATATGTCCTTAACGAATGAAAGTTCTAGAAAGAAGGGAATCATGTTGATCGAAGAACGTTTTGTCCTATTTCATGTATCAGCACAAACACAACAAGAGGCGATTGAACAGGTTATAAAAAAAGCCTCGGAACAGCACCGTGTGTCATTAATTAAAGAAGTAGTCACTGCCGTGATGCAGCGTGAGCAAGAAAGTTCAACTGGTTTTGGAAAGGGAATCGCCATTCCCCATGGAAAATCGGCGTTTGTCTTAGAACCCACATTACTCTTTGCTCGACTTACCGACGCTATTGAATGGAACGCCATGGATGGCGCACCTGTGGACACCCTCTTCATGATCTTGGTGCCTGAATCCAATCACACTACCCATCTACAAATTTTAGCTAAGTTAGCCCGTAAATTGATGCATACTGAATTTGTCAATCAACTGGCTACATTACAAACTCCAGCTGAAGTCACTACATTTATCCGACAAGAACTCGCATAATGATCCACAGATGCTTTTGGAATCACATGGGCAAGACGAGCGATTCGCATTGAAAAGGAGCGTAGAATCATGGTGGAAAAAACACTTGTTGTACGTATGCCTCAGGGTCTCCATGCTAGACCAGCTACACAATTCATCAAAATCTCTCAAACCTTTCAAAGTTCGATTCAAGTATGTAAAGCAGCGCACTGCGTGGACGGAAAAAGCATTCTCGGATTGATGTCACTCGCAGTGGCGAATGAAGAAAGCATTACATTGAAAATCGATGGAACTGATGAAAAAGTCGCTTTGGAAACACTAGAACGTCTATTGACTGAAGGGGTTAGTTGAGATGTCCATTTTCATTCAAGGTACAGTTGCCTCGAATGGCTATGCACTCGCTGAGGCGATGATCTATCGGGGAATCGAATTTGAATTACAGGCGCATGAGATTAAAAACACTCCAACAGAACTTCACCGTCTCGATGAAGCCATTGCAACCAGCATTCAACAGGTAACGGCACTGCGCAATCAAACATTGGAGTCACTTGGTTCGCAAGAAGCCGATATTTTCGAAGCCCATATCTATCTGTTACAAGATCCGGAATTTATTGGAGCCATAAAAAATCTGATCGAGACACAGCACGTTCACGCTGAGTTTTGTGTTTCGAAGGTTACCCTGCAATACATGCAATTATTTGAAGGCATGATTGATGATTATATGAAACAACGTGGCTCTGATCTTCGAGATATTGGTCAAAGAATCATTGCAAATTTACGAAAAGAACCCTACGGTCTCACATCACTACTGCAGATTCCTATCATCCTTGTTGCTCGCGAATTAAGTCCTTCAGACACGATTCGCCTTGATCTACGTCACGTTAAAGGCTTTATTACCGAAGAAGGCGGACAAACTTCACATTCTGCGATCATGGCTCGATCGAGAGGAATTCCAGCGGTCGTTGGACTCTCTAATTTACTGGAAAACATCCATGAAGGAGATCTCTTGCTTTTAGATGGCGTCGCGGGAACCGTCATGATTAATCCCACTTATGAGGAACAGAACGATTTTGAGCAGCGAGTACGCGATTTTGAAAATGAGCGTGTGGGGTTAATGGAACTGAAAAATATGTCTTCAACCACAAGTGATAAGCACTCGATTGAGTTGGCGGCAAACATCAGTGGACTCGCCGATCTACCGTCGGTTATCGAACAAGGCGCCGAGGGTATCGGGCTGTTTCGCACTGAATTTTTATTTATGAATCGAACTTCTCTCCCGGATGAAGAGGAGCAATTTGAGGTGTACCGTCAAGTCGCAGAGAGGATGACGGGGCGCCCCATCATTATTCGAACATTTGATATTGGCGGAGATAAACAGCTTGATTACCTTGATCTCCCATATGAAGATAATCCATTTTTAGGGTATCGTGCCATTCGTATTAGTTTAGATCGACCTGAATTATTTAAAACGCAACTGCGAGCCATTCTGCGAGCAAGTCACTATGGGAATATAAGAATCATGTACCCCATGATTGCAACAGTTGAAGAAGTTCGTCTTGCAAACCAGATGTGCGCCGAAGTAAAACAGGATCTTATACAACAAGGCATTCCATTTCATCCTCAAATTGAAGTAGGAATTATGATTGAAATTCCTGCTGCTGCTCTCTTGGCAAATCAATTAGCAAAAGAAGTCGACTTTTTTTCACTTGGAACAAATGACCTTATCCAATACATGATGGCATGTGATCGGATGAACCCACATGTTTCAAATTTGTATCAACCGTTTCACCCCTCTATTTTGACGATCATCAAACAGGTGATTGAAGCGGCTCACCAGTCAGGAAAATGGGTTGGCGTCTGTGGAGAAATGGCAAGTGATCCTTTAGCGGCGCAATTACTCATTGGAATGGGGATCGACGAACTGAGCATGAACGCGTCGCAAATTTTACCTATCCGTCGAATGATTCGAACTACTTCTTTCACGCAGTTACAACAGATTGTCAAAACGTCCCTTTCATACGCGACATCAGACGAAGTCAAAGCACATCTCCATGCTGAATTTGCAAAGCTCCAAAAGAATGTGAACTAAAATTGACAGTCACGTATACTGGACCCCTGCCCTAACACGGCTGCGCCGAACTCGCGACGGGTCCAGTATGTGTGACCGTCTGTAGCGTGTTAAGTAAAGGAATTTCATTATTAACGGAAGTTGTGGCACTCATGCGAAAAATGGACAGAAAACCATGGAAATCGCAATAAAACAGGATTGGTACTGTACAAGAACAGATTACGTAGTGAATAAGTCACGTGTTTTCAAACGGGAGGTGACAAATCTCCAGAGGATTTTCCGTTTAGTTAACCAAACAATCCGCCTACCATTCAGCCCATTCCGCAGAATTTTCGGAACCATAAAGCGTGCGACCGTGTCTGGCCTATCTCCCAAAATATTAAAAATACGTTTGGTCTGCTCTCCATTCCGAATCTGCCCATGGGAGCCTTTAAGAAAATCTGTAACCATCATGCCCGGACTTAAAAGCCCAATGCAAACCGGAGAACCTTTGGCTTCCTTTGAACAAGCAGTCGTATAATAAGTAATCGCGCGTTTGGTGGTTCCATACAAATTCAATCCTCGCCGTTGCATCCCAGCGCTGCCAAATCCCTCAACATTGTAAATCTGTCCGTACCCCTGCGCCAACATCCCTTGTAACGCAATCTGCGTTCCGAAAATCGCCCCGCGCAAGTTCGTATGAAGTACGCGGTCGACATCTTGCGCAAAAAGATCCACGAGGCCATCCCCTTGTTGATTAACTCCTGCATTGTTAATCCAAATGTCTACTGTGCCCCATCTTTCAATCGATTTGTTCCATAAGCGAACAATGTCCTGACGATATTCTACATTACACGAAACACCTACCACATGATCACGATATGGTGCGAGTGCACACAATGTTTTCTGAATATGATCCGGGTCCCTCCCCGAGATCGTTACCTTGTGTCCTAATCTTAAAAAGGCTACAGCTAGTTCATATCCAAAACCACGAGTACTTCCTGTTATGATAATCGCCTTCATACGAGTTCACCCCTACGTTATGCATATAAATTTCCATTTTCTGCATCGCCCCTTGATTCATCTCATCACATGGAATTTCCCCATGTGCATAGGACCGATCTTAAAACGATACGCTGGATCGTTTGTAACAGATATTTAATTTGACTATTATTGTCATATAATGATAGCATTATGTTATGTAAATTAACATAAACTGCACGCAAGCAATTAAGTTCTACATCTCTACGAAAATTTAATCTGTTTTTCACACAGAAGGGAGCCTGACATTTGATTAAAGCAATCATTTTTGATTTTGACGGTACAGTAATTGATACAGAAACAGCTTGGTACATTGCGTTTCGCGATGCATACAAGGAGCACGGTGTGAACTTAACACTAGACACGTATTCACAATGTATCGGGACTAGTTTGCATACTTTTAATCCCTATGAATATCTTGTCACTGATTTGCATTTGCCAATTAACTTGGACACATTCCGTGAATCGATCCATTCACGTCATGCCTCATTGATGGACACCGAGAAGATGCGTCCTGGAATTTTAGAGTACTTGAACGCTGCAAAAGCTAAGCACCTAAAAATCGCTCTCGCTTCCAGTTCGAAATTGGATTGGGTTGAACGGTTTTTAGAAAAATTGCAGATACGAGATTACTTTGATTGCATTCGAACTGCAAATGATGTGGTACATGTCAAACCAGATCCTGAATTGTATCTTCAAACGCTTCAATGCTTGGATCTAAATGCTTCTGAAGCGATTGCTATCGAAGATTCTCCAAATGGCGCGAAAGCCGCCGTTTCAGCAGGTATACACTGCCTGGTTGTTCCAAATTCAATCACCAAGTATCTGGAATTTGAACACTTCAACCACATGGCAGATTCACTCACCGATGTTGATTTTGAAAATTTGCTCGTTAGTCCTCTCACCATCACAAAATAACCGGATTCACAATCAAGATATTACCACAGAAAGGGGTAACAGACTGCTTTGAAAGGAGATGCCTATGAAGGCTGTTCATTTTGGTGCCGGTAATATCGGCAGAGGTTTTATTGGATTATTATTATCTCAATCAGGGTATGAAGTTTGTTTTGTCACTCGCAGTAAAAAAAAGATTTCGCTGTTGCAACAAAGGCACCATTACCAAGTTACATTGGCGAATGAACACGCAGATTCAGTGACCGTCAATAATGTTACTGCCACAAACGTCGAAAATACAAAAGCAGTTGAAGACGCTGTTGCACACGCTGATTTTGTCACAACCGCAGTCGGGGTATCTGCCTTAAGGCACATTGCAGAATCAATCGCACGAGGAATTGAACAACGCATCCGGAATAATCCGCGCCCTCTGCACGTGATCGCGTGTGAAAACGCGATTGGTGGAAGTACGCAGCTCAAAAAGTGGGTGTACTCGTATTTGGATCCAACTTTGCATACGCAGGCCAATCGCTATATTTCGTTTCCAAACGCCGTGGTAGATCGCATTGTCCCCATACAGCATCATACGGATCCACTTGAAGTGACAGTCGAACCCTATTATGAATGGATTGTGGATCGATCTGCTATGTTTGATACTTTTCCTGAAATTCAAGGAATTCAATATGTAGATTCACTCACCCCCTACATCGAACGCAAACTTTTCACCGTGAACACAGGTCATTGTAGTGCTGCTTACTATGGGTACTTAGAAGGGTATACGACCATACAAGAAGTGATGCAAAATCATCGCTTAAAGGAAAAAATTCAAGCGGTACTTCAAGAAACGGGAGAATTACTCATTCAAAAATATCATTTCAGCGAAAAGCAACACCAAAACTATATTCATAAAATTTTACGTCGATTTTCCAATCCAAACTTAACAGATGACGTAGTTCGCGTCGGTCGTTGCCCCATCCGAAAACTTTCAATGAACGAACGTCTTGTTCGACCAACGTTACAAGCTTATGAACGCGGACTCGAAGTTTCCCATTTAACCTCTGTCATCGCCGCTGCATTACTATTCAACTATGAAAAAGACTCTCAAGTTGCAAAATTACAGTCAGCCATTCAACAACATGGCATCCACAAGGTCATTGCTAACTTAATGGGAATTCCAAGAGAACACCCCGTTCACGATGCTATCACTTCGAAACATACGACATTAAAAGAGATCTACACCCATTAATCAAAATGCAGTCATCCATATTTCATGTGCTACTCACAATCAGGCGTACGGAAATTCTATACCTTCAGTTATCCACTTCCGTACGCCGCCTATTTTCAAAATGCACGCTACCCAAATTACCCCTAATGCTCGATCAAACTGCTTACAGGAACATCTTGTTCGTTTTTCGGTTGGTCAAGTGGATAAACTCGGCACATCTCATTCTGTTCATTGACATGTTGGATGTAGATCGGCGTTCCATCCCATGTGACGTTAGCCATCTGCGATAAATCAGCAATTTCTTTCGCACGTTGAATGTTGATATGCAGCACCTCCGCAGGTTACGTGATGCTTATAAATATCTCCTTAAAGCCACAAATTATTCACTCCCTTATCAGATAGAATATTCGCGGTCACGTTGGACTTCTGTCAAGTTACTGGACAAATAGAAGAACTCACGATGCAATCGAACTAGATAAAATACCTTCCATTTGTTGGGGTGTTTTTGCATCTTCATAAGTTTTAAAGATCCTGTTCAAAAGGGTTGAGGTAAGATGCAAGCAGGGGTTTGGTGAAGTCTGGACATGCGCGCGGAGTGTACGATAGGTGGTACATGAGCACGCATGTCCAGCACAAGCCGAAGCCCTGCGCCGCAGAGTTCTCGACCCTTTTTGAACAACCTCTTAAAGATGGAATTCTGCAAAAGCCTCGAGTGCATAAGCCATTTAATCATCAAACACATCAAATTTCTTAAGTCTTTTATAGAATGTGCTTCTAGGGACACCTAATAATTTAGCTGCCATCAAAACGTTCCCCCTGGTTTTTTGTAAAGCCTCTGTCATTTGTTCTTTTTGAATTTTTTCACGCAAAGTAAGCGAAGCGGAATAATGCAAAACCTCCATTTTTTCCTGAAGCAATTGAGCCTCTGAATGGTTGCCCTTATTTAAATCCAATACATCCATCCAATTCAATGTTTCGAATGAATCTTCTATTTCACTTTGAAATAAAATATGTAAATGTTCAAGTACATTCATAAGCTCACGTATATTTCCGGGCCAATGATATTCCATAAGTCTATCAAAAAATTCAGGAGGTAAAGATATATTCCAATGATTTTTTTTGCAAAAATATTGAACGAAATGCGGAATATCTTCTTTCCTCTCCCGTAAAGGCGGAACATGTATAGGATAAACATGAAGGCGGTAATACAAATCTTCACGGAATTTCCCTTCATTAACAAGTTGACGAAGATCCCGATGTGTCGCAGCGATAATTCTAATATTTAAAGGGATCTCTTTCATACTTCCAACGGGAGTCACCTTCCGTTCCTGTAAAACTCGTAAAAGTGCAACTTGCATAGAATGAGTAATTTCGCCAATCTCATCAAGAAAAATAGTCCCATCATAGGCTTGCTCAAATTTCCCCTTATACCCATGACGTCGTGCTCCGGTAAAAGCTCCTTCCGTATAGCCAAATAACTCACTTTCCGTCAGTTCTTTTGGAATAGCGCCACAATTAACAGCAACAAAAGGGCCGTCTTTCCATGTGCTGTTTTCATGTATCGCTTGAGCAATCACTTCTTTTCCTGTTCCGGTTTCCCCCAAAATGCAAACAATGGCGTCAGTATGTGCAACTCGCTTCATTTCATATAATGTATGCTGAAAAGATTTGCTTGTTCCTACCTCTCCTTTAAAATCAAACGAAATAGAAGGGACTTTAGAAAGGTCAACTGAATTATTAATCTCATCATTAATATTCAATAAGTAAAGGAAATTTCCAATAACTCTACCATGCAATTTTGAAATTATAGGGACTTCTTTTCGATAACTAAATCCGTATTCTGCCATTTCATTTACTTTTAACCCCATCCAATTTGGTATATTTTTACGTATAGATTTACTTGCACAAATTATAACTTGCATATGATTACAAATGACTACAGGTAGTTCCGCGTCGATTACATTCACAGAATGGAGGACGAGTTCCATCTCATCCTTATGAATTTGTATACTTATTTCACGTTCAATTGCATAGGCAACTGATGTAACGATTCCAAGCATATACGGATGAGCACGATCCATCGGACAAGAGACATCAAGAATCCCGATTACCTTCCCATCATTGTTACGAATAGGTGATGCAGAACAACTCCAATTATGAGAAGCAACCGAATAATGTTCCATTCCGGTTACCATTATAGGTTCCTCGATGGATAATGCTGTTCCTATTGCATTTGTGCCGACCTCACCTTCTGTCCAACGAACCCCTTCAACAAAATTAATTTTACTTGCTTCATTTTGAACTTCACTATTCCCCGAAATGGATAAAACATAACCTTCCGGATCAATCAATAGAGCAATCATTCCCAAAGAATTTATAAATTGATTCATTTTATTCACATGAGGCAATGCAATATTTCGAAGTAATGAATTCTCTTCCTTTTTAGAGTAAATTAAATCATCAGTTAAAATATAACGGCCTTTATTCATGTAAGGATTTACATTCGCTTCTCTGGAACGGTACCAGGATTCAACAAGTCTCTGATTTAGACGCGATGAATCAAGTACCCCTTCATTGACAAATCGCTTCCAGGTATGTATACTTAATGATGTTTCAAACATAGTACCCACTCCCCTGAACTTATATTTTTATATATAAC
>JAKACV010000008.1 GCA_021821085.1 Bacillota bacterium
CAGCCGCCACATCGCGCCTCTGAAGGGCTTCGGAGGTCAACCGGGCCTGTTCCACAGAAGCAGTAAACACGATGCTCTTGCGGTCGCTGGCGTGCGTCAAGATGGCGTCTGCAACAGCTTCGGCAACACCCGCTTCGAGCAGTGCATCGGCCAACTCATCCTCGTTGAAATCGCCTCCGCGTCCGACATGCACGTTCGACAGATCGACACGAAGCGGAACCGCGCGCGGCACAATATCCACCAAGTAGGTATCCTGGATTGCCTGTAACAGTGGCAATTGATAGGCGATGGACTGGAACACGTTATCTAACCCTATGCCGTCTGCCCGCTCCACCGTGGCCGTGAGACCGAGCAGGGGAGGGCCGTCGGGTCGGAAGCATCCGAGATGCTCCAGCAGAGAACGATACGACGGCGCGCTTGCATGATGGCTTTCATCGACCACGACGAAATCGAAGTCTTGTAGATCACGTCGACGTTTTTCATGAATGGCCGATTGGACACTGACGAAAACCACATCGGCGTTCGGCTCATGTCGATCCGCCATTACCACGCCTTGCATAGCTTTCGGCCATACGTTTGAGAAGGCTTCTGCCGGTTGCGTGATCAATTCCTGTCGATGCGCAATCCAGGCCGTTCGCCCTCCCATCCGCCGCGCGATATGCGCCCCGGTGAAGGTTTTCCCTGCGCCTGTCGGCAGGTTGATGATGGAGCGGCGGACACCTTGCGAGAGGCCCGACAAAAAGGCTTCTGCCGCTTCCGTTTGATAGGGCCGGAGTGCTATACTGGCCCTGTCGCTTTTGCTCAGACCGCCCGTCTCCAGCGGGCGGTTTCGTGTTGCCGTGGTCATGCGTCACTTCCTCTCTTCGTTTTCAGCCAACTCATAAATTCACACGCTTTCCTCACTGCCGTTTTATAATCCGGCCCCTTGTACAGTGTTTTATACGTTTGCAAGCGGCCATCCTCATGCCAGTGAATGCGGTATGTGTGCCACTCGTTGGTGTCCTGCTCAATGATTACAGAGGAAAACTTACCAATCTGCGCCTGAGCCTCATTCGTCTCCCACGTCGTGAATCCGGACTGGCGGAGTTTGGTATATTCCGGTGTATCAGCGAAGGAACGCACAACGGGCAATTCGACAACGGCGGACGCAGCAGGAGAACCATCTTTTGTCGTTGTCGATGGCCGCCAGTTCCGCCAGTACTCCATCTCTTGCTCGACCGTTATCCCATCGGGGATCATTCGCCTCACCCCCACAATAGAAGTGGCACTTGTGGCACCTCGTGGCACTGTAATTTCTGATTCACGCATTTCATTCGAAAAACCCTGTCACAGCGCGGGTTACAATAGAAGTGGCACTTGTGGCACTTGTGGCACCTATAGGTGTACATTTTCACGCGTTGCCGGGTTGATTCTGAGCACGTATACATCGCGTCCATTCTCGGAAATTTGCGGCTCGATCCTCACCCATCCCAATTGGCTTAACGAGTCAATTGCCTTAACCACCGCTTGTTTCGTGGTTAACTCGCCCCAATGCTTGCGGTACAGGTCACGCAACGGCATTCTATCAATTACGTCGCCAACTTTTATGCGTTCCGCCAGCGCATGAGTTGAACCTGTACCATCATCAAGTTCACTGCGATATACCTTTCGAGCATGGGCGTCCAGGTACGCGCACCAACTTGCCGCCCGTTTTGCCGCGTCCAGAGAAACATCCCCTACCTCACCATCCGCGAGATGTAACACCAATGCGAGCGAGGGGAGAAGACTTCGATATTTGCTCACGTGCGCTTCGTATGCCGGGGTGTCCGCGAGTTGTCCGCTGCGTAGGCGTCGTTCGAGCGATGATCGCCACTCATCGTGCATTATTTGCGCCTCTGGTGAAAAGTGCAGATAAGGGAGAGTGTCAGCATCGTGCTCATCACGGTTAACCCGGAATGCATCAACGCCCACGGTTGCCAGGTCTTCAAGGCACGCGAATGCTTTTTGTCTCGCATTATGGTCCGGTCGCCCTGGAGACGTATACGCTGGAACATCATCTGGCCAAACGAGCAATTGAAAACGTGAGAGCAATCCGTCAGCGCCGCCATCCGATACCGCCTCATCAATGTAGCGCCTAAGTTTTGCAGGTTGAATCCCGCCGATGATCGACAAACAGAGTGTTGGCACCCATAAGCTCCCACGCCCGATGCGATCCACGCTATACCCCTCAGAACCGTTCCATGCATTAAGGAAAAATCCGCGATCTGTCTTGTGATTTTCTTGCTCCATACCGGCTAACCATCCAGCGAGTTCGTCGCGCACCATCAAAAGTCCTTGAGTATTTCGAATTAGTAGGTCCGCGATTTTTTCCTGGGTGGCGTCTCCGATAATGTAGCGCTTGGGTCCGGCAGGGAGTTCGTTCAAATCACGCATCAAATCAGTCATCGAAATTTCAAGAGCACCTACGTCTTGTCCTTTTTTCGCGGCCTGTTGGATCGCCTGTTTGCATCCGGTAATGCGCGCCTGAAACGATTCCCGTTTTGCGGCGGTTTCCTCTGCTATCGCCTTCCACTTTTCGCGCTCCTGCGCCTCAATTCTGCTCAGTGGCTTCAGTCCACTGGCTACGGCGTGCGATTTCATCAGGCCCGGTCGTCCTACAATGGCACCGTAGAGATTGCAAATTACGCTATAATCATTGAGCCGCGAGGGACGGATGCTGACTCGCCGAGCGAGAATCGCAGCCAGACTGACCATCGCGGGCACGGCCATCATCTCCAACGGGAGCGATGCGCGCATAGCAACATCTACCAACCACGCGCGCAATCGGCGGGGCAATAGACTCTCCTCCAAATGCGGGGTTGCAAACATCTGCGTCTTGTCCGGCAACGCTTGGGGAGCGGGCCATGTTTTTTCAACGGCGGCCAAGAGGTCAGTGATATTAGTAACTTTTGCGACCATCACCCTCGCCCCCTTTGACGACGCCGGAGTTCCCGCGTGGCGATAGAGTGCCATACTTTGGCTATCTGCTTATCGCTTAGCGGGGGGTCACAACACGAACGACCATAGGCGTAAACGAGTGCCTCTGCCAAGTGTTCATCAACACGTCTGGCGAGCAAGTGACCGCACACACTTGTTAAGGACACGTCTCGCATACCATATGAAGCACCGTCTGCAAGCTTAGCGATGTCGGTTTTATGCGACTGTGCCGTATCGTAAAGCCATTCAGGGGCGGATGGTAACGCCAGATCCCGCAAACTGTGTCCTGGTGCCCACTCGTAACGTTTCCCCGACGGGTGGACACTCGGGGGAGCGATCACATAGCCGCCTTGCGCGCGGATGTCAACTCCGGGTAGAATACCGACCCGCGATGCAAGGGGGCGTGCTGGATCGGCAGCCGTGTAGATGTGCCAGCCCTGAGACGTACGCACCTGCGGACCGCGGGGGAGGCCCATTTTCTTGATTATTTTCACGGCTTCGTCACTGTCAATGTCGATTACCACGACGCCAGATGGTCCGCACGCTATGCCGATATTCGCGTTTGGCCATCGCGACAACCATGCGTGGATGGTGTCTGGGTCTGTCGTCGCATCTTTCAACCCGTGTTCTGTCAGCGGTTCTTTTCCGCGCACGCGGCAGGGAAAAACGTGGTACACACTTGCGGCCAGAGCTAATGCAGACTCGCACATGTTGGCCCTGTGTGATATACTTACACCATCTAAAAGTTTCGAATCGGCGACTCCTTGGGGGTCGTCTTTTTTTGCGTTCATGCCGCATGCCTCCTATTCCGCCCGCTGCGTCTCTGCCGCCCGGCGCAACGCCTCGTCCACCTCGGTCACGTCGTACCTTACCAGTCGCCCGATCCGGCGCGCCGGGATAATGCCCTGCCTCGTCCAGCGCCGCACCGACTCGTCCGATACACCGTACATCCTACCAATCTCCACTGCGGATACGCGCGGGCACAGTGTCGTTCTCGGTGTGTCATTAATCATCTGCCTTCACCTCTTGGGTATATCATCGCATGTGGTGTATACTAGAGCCAAACACAAAAGCGGTGAGAAAGCGGTGAGATTGTGGCGACAGACAGGAGTTTGCGGGAGACAAGTATAGACTTGGGAGCAGAACCGTGGATACTCGCTGAATTGATATGGATGCGCGGGGGACTTGCGTGCGATCGGCACACGCGCTTGCTGTGTGCCGGAAGTATCAGCTATTTCAGTCGGGACAGTTTCGGGCGGATTGTAACACTTCATTCTCCCTATCACGACGATGTGGAACGGTACGCCGTCACGAAACCGCTAGAAAACTTTCGCGCTCTCGCGAACGCAGGGTCGTTTTACCAATACACATGTGAGTGGCACAGTGACGGGTATCCCTATATACGCGCGGTCGGCGACGAAGACGCGGCGTTGCTCCAGTGCTGCCAAGACTACGGATTGCCGACGGATGCGCGGGACTTCGGTACGCCACTTGGCGTGAATAGCATCCTTATACCAGAACCTGCACGACCGGACTGGATCGATGAACCGGAAGAGAGACGCCCCCAGTTTGTAGGACACGCTGAACCGGGTCTACGAACGACAGCCTTTTTCGCACACATTTGTCAGACATTCGTCGATCTAAAGAACCGCAAGGACTGGAAGTCGCTGAAGTCGTATTACCAAGACACGCCGGACGGCATGGGCACGTTTCTGTTAGACCATCCGCCTTACATCGGCGCATTCTCGCTGCCCCAAAGAGAACATGGCGAACGTGATAGTGCGTATGACGCAAGGAAGCTTTCAGCAGGCGTGACAGTCACAATTCTTGAGATTTGCGGATGGTATCTGAAGGATTCTCTGCGCGTTGTCGTGCAGGGAGGCTTAACCGAATCTGACGCGCCACGGCTCGTGCAGGCGGCGGCGGGGCTGCGGAGCTATCTCTTTTTGCAGTTCGCCAATGCTATGAACCTAACCGCCGTGACGCGCTCGTCGACAAAGGTTTGTGAGCGATGCGGAGAGGACTTTATCCCACG
Source organism: Bacillota bacterium (assembly GCA_021821085.1). Taxonomy (GTDB): domain Bacteria; phylum Bacillota; class Bacilli; order Alicyclobacillales; family SLC66; genus Sulfoacidibacillus. The sequence continues at coordinate 4,991 of JAKACV010000008.1, forward strand.
CCTTGACCATCCGCGCGAACGAACATGTCGTGAGTGCCAGTACAAACGGGACCGCGAGAAGCACAAGGCGAAGTATCACGCAGAAAAGAAAGAGGCAGCGCATCGGACTACTATGGTCTAGTCTCGGGTCTAGTTTTCTCGGTCGGTGTCCTGTGTCGGGTTAAGCGTACACATGTTCTGTGTGTGGACAATCCGGGCCAATTCGGGGTTTATAGCCGTTTCATCGTGCGTGGGTATGCGTCCTATGTTATGATGAATGTCATTTTTTGAGCCTTGCACGCAGGGGGTCAGCGGTTCGAGTCCGCTTATCTCCACCAAATGGTACAAAGCTAAGATAGCGCGTCGGTTTATGTGTATAGACAAGCATAAGAAGTATACATTATACATTGAAATCTGAGCTTTTGCTCAGGTTTTTTTGTTGTACGAGCGAAGTGTATAGTGGTGACATAGTTGTACATAGTAAATGGAAAGGGATGGGTGTCAGTATGATTTTGACGACGGAACGTCTTGTTGTTGCAGCGGTTGCTTTTGGATTATTGTTTTTTTTACAAAGCCGCAGTCGGAGAGTATCCGATCGGATTTTGAAAAATATACAGGATCAACGCGAGAAACGAATTGATGGAGTCATTGAAGAGGAACGTTTGCACGACTATGACCGCTTTGAATTACATCCTATGCAAATCGAACGATTCACTCAGACGCCTGATACAAAGACTCTTTCAATTATTGTTTCTGAAACGGTCGAATCAGAGCCTCTTGAGCGCAGGGATCAGGAGAATGAGTAACACGATTGATTCATTTGCCCTCCATGGTAACATGGATAAGTATTATGTCCGCTCTTTGCATCATATATATGATGCATGGTTCTGCTTGTCCCGTTGTTTGAAATGGAGGCTCTACAATGAAATTTCAGGATCACAAAGACCGAGCGCTTTACATAGCGGTCTTCGTGCTCATTATACTAGCCAGTCTTGATTTAATTGGGCAATTACGCGAATTTCTATTCGATATGTGGGATATTGTTTGGGCCATTTTATTGCCGCTTGTCGTAAGTATTATTGCGACTTATGTGTTGCGGCCGGTTGTTGATGCGCTTGTGGCTCGTAAGGTGCCACGCACACTCAGCATTTTAATTATTTATGCGATTCTTGCGATATTCCTCACCGTGATATTTCTAAACGCACTTCCTTTGCTTTCATTGCAAATCCAGGCGTTCATTCGCCAGTTGCCTGGGTATGTGGCTGCTATTGATGACTTGATTGACCGTTTATCATTTGCTACGAGGATCTTGCCAAATGGGGTTCGCGTAGCGCTAGAGAAGACATTGAACAGCGCGGAATCAGACTTGTTAGGAGGGCTCTCAAGGACACTGATCGGCGTAAAGGACATGGTCAGTGGAGCGATTCAAGCGTTTATTGTTCCGTTTCTTGTCTTTTATCTACTGAAAGATTATTCGCTTTTTACAGCGTTACTCGTGCGGGTATTTCCGAAGCGTTCTCGTAAAACGGTAGAGGAAATTCTCGAACGCATTGATCAATCGCTCGGACGTTATGTGCGTGGTCAACTGTTTGTTATGCTTCTGGTCGGAGTGGCTACGTTTATTGGCATGCTGATCGTAGGGATGCCCTACGCGCTAATGTTGTCATTGATTGTGGCATTGACCAACATCATCCCCTATATTGGGCCATTTATCGGAGCAGCCCCGGCGCTGTTTATGGCACTCGGAGTTTCACATGTAATGTTGTTTAAGGTACTCCTCGTGAATCTTGTGGTTCAACAGTTGGAAGGTAATATTTTTTCGCCTTGGATTATGGGGAAAACGATGAATCTTCATCCCTTGTTAATCTTGCTTGCAGTCATGTTCGCAGGTGAAGTGGCTGGGGTCGCAGGGCTGATATTCGCAGTTCCCATTGTTGCGGTATTAAAAGTGATTTTTGACCACGTTTCTCATCATGCGATGGAAAAGTGATTTGAACGGGAACAGTGGTTGACACGGTGGAGATCTTTTGGTATATTTACAAAGAGCTTGGTGATGATGGCGGAGGGGACACACCCGTACCCATCTCGAACACGACGGTTAAGCCCTCCAGCGCCGATGGTACTTGGACCGCAGGGTCCTGGGAGAGTAGGTCGTTGCCAGGCAAGCTATAAAGACCCACTCATTATGTGTGGGTCTTTATCTATGGATGTACGCATTTGTAAAAGAGTACATGTGATCTGCCACTTGCGCACGTTAGCCACATTTGCTATACTCCAACTCAAATAGCGAAGCAGGACAGGAGTACCGTCTAGCCCACATGCAGAGAGTGAATTCGGTAATTGCTGTGAGAGTTCACATGTGAAGAAGTAGGGAAGCTAGTCCGAAGGCTGCACGGATGAACGTGACGGATGCGCCCGTTAACGCGTATAGAGCGATGCAAGTCACATGAATGTATGTGTGGATGATTGCATAATAAGGGTGGTACCGCGTGAGTCTCACGTCCCTTGGTGGATGAGAGGCTTATTTTGTTTTGAGACGAGACTGGGGGCTTGAGCATGAAAGGTAGCGAGTTAAGAAGGATGTATGTTGAGTTTTTTCGCGAAAAGGAACACGATATTATGCCAAGTGCAAGTCTCGTTCCGCAAGATGACGCTTCATTACTATGGATCAATAGCGGGATGGCGCCGTTAAAGAAATACTTTGATGGTCGGGTGGCGCCTTCTAATCCGCGTATGACCAATAGTCAAAAGTGTATTCGCACGAATGATATTGAAAACGTAGGAAAGACAGCCCGTCATCAAACATTTTTTGAGATGTTAGGTAACTTTTCAATCGGTGATTATTTTAAACGCGAAACTATTCATTGGGCATGGGAATTTCTTACTGAGCGTATTGGGCTCGATGCACATCGTCTCTCCGTTACCATTCATCCTGAAGATGATGAAGCATTTCTCATTTGGCATCGCGAAATCGGTGTTCCTGAAGAGAAAATCTTGCGCCTAGAAGAAAACTTTTGGGACATTGGAGAAGGACCTTGTGGACCTAATTCAGAGGTATTCTTCGATCGCGGAAAAGAAGTTGGGTGCGGGCGTGAAGAGTGTGATGCGGCCTGTGATTGTGATCGTCACCTTGAAATTTGGAATCTGGTGTTTAGCCAGTACAATCATAATCCGGATGGTTCATATACACCCCTTCCTAAGAAAAACATCGATACCGGCATGGGTCTTGAGCGTACGGCATCCGTATTACAAAATGTAGCAACTAATTTTGATACGGATTTATTCCGTCCAATTATTGACGAGGCTGCACGTTTGGTTGGGGTTCAGTACGGAGTGACGCAGGATATTGACACGAAATTGAAAATTATCGCAGACCACGTTCGAACGGTCTCATTTTCGATTACGGATGGGGTTTCACCAAGTAATGAAGGGAGAGGGTATGTTATTCGGCGTTTGCTTCGACGCGCAGTGCGCAGTGGGAAGCAGTTGGGTTACAATCACCCGTTCTTGCATCGCCTCGTGGCCACTGTTGGAACTATTATGGAAGATTATTACCCTGAGGTTTTACAAAAAAAAGAGTATGTGGAGCGCATCATTCGACTGGAAGAAGATCGGTTCTTCGAAACGCTGACTGAAGGAGAATCACTGCTTGATCAAGTCATTTCGCAGGTAAAAAAGCAAGGGAAAAATATAATCCCTGGGGCACAAGCATTCAAATTATATGATACCTATGGTTTTCCAGTTGATTTGACAGAGGAAATCGCGGCGGAAAATGGACTTTCTGTGGATCGCGAAGCGTTTTCGAAGGCACTTGAGGAGCAACGTGCGCGCGCGCGTAATGCGCGTCAGGAAATTGATAGTATGCAGGTCCAGACTACTGTACTACGCGATTTGGATGAGAAAAGCTCATTTGTTGGATATACGGAGTACTCAATACCTGCAAAGATCGAGTGGATGCTGGTCAGTGGCGAAGTTGCCGCCGTGGCTGAACTAGGTGAACGTGTCCAGATTGTGCTTGATCGTACGCCGTTTTATGCAGAAAGTGGAGGACAAGCGGCTGATCGTGGCATGCTCATTCATCCTAGTTTTGAATTGCGTGTACTCGATGTGCAAAAAGCACCACACGGTCAACATGTGCATGATTGTGAAGTTGTTATGGGCAGAGCGACAATTGAAACAGTGGTCACAGCAGCGATTGATGTCAATGCCAGACTGGATATCATGAAACATCATACTGCCACTCACTTGTTGCATAAGGCGTTACGTGAGGTACTTGGTGAACATGTGGCACAGGCTGGATCATTAGTTCAATCAGATCGCTTACGATTTGATTTCTCACATGTGGGTGCCCTGTCGAGTGATGAGTTGGAGCAAGTGGAGCGTCTTGTCAATGAAGAGATTTGGCGCGATGAAGTGGTGACGATCGAAGAAATGCCGCAGAAGCAAGCGAAGTTACTTGGAGCAATGGCGTTATTTGGGGAAAAATATGGAGACATCGTCCGGGTGGTGCGCGCTGGAACCTATTCATTGGAGCTGTGTGGGGGATGTCATGTCGAGCGCACGGGGCAAATTGGTTTGTTTAAGTTAGTTCAAGAGAGTGGCATTGGCTCTGGTGTGCGACGTGTAGAGGCTGTGACAGGGAAGCATGCATATGAGCATGTTCTAGCAGAAGAAAAGTTGCTTTTCACCATGGCAGAATCAATGCGTGCCAATGTAGCGCAGCTTCCCGAGCGTATTGATGCTATGCTTGGTCATACCAAGCAATTGCAACGGGAAATTGAAGGATTGACAGCGAAACTTGGTAGAGTCGAAGCGATGCAACTATTGAATCAGATTGAACCGATTTTTGGCGGACATATGCTTGTTGCCAAATTGCAAGATCTGGATGTGGAAGGGTTGCGTGCAATTGTCGATGAACTAAAGTCGCGGCGAAATGATCTGTTGATTCTCCTTGGATCGACCAAGGAGAATAAAGTTGCTTTTGTGGTATATGTACCAATTGAATACCAGACAAAAGGGTACCATGCAGGCAAACTAGTGAAAGAAGTGGCAGCTGTTGCAGGGGGAACTGGTGGTGGTCGTGCCGATATTGCGCAAGCTGGTGGAAAACAACCTGAGCAACTTGATGCAGCGTTACGTAAGGCAAAACACCTGTTGACCGTTCAATTGACACAATGAATAGTGTCTCTGTTGCGTTTTTGTATTGAATCGAAAATAATAGCGGATAATGGGTACCGTCGCCTACATCCTAAAATTGCGAGTGAAAAGAGGATTTTAGGATGCAGGTGTGGAATATAGCGAACGTAGGACGATAAGCACCGCGAAGGGAGTTTTGCCCGTATGTCTTCATTTGAAGAAACGATGCAATTTCGACTTCGGCCAGATGAGCCGAACCGAGCGGAGCGTGCGCTGATGCTAGCTTACGATGCACTGACAGAGAAGGGGTATAATCCGATTCATCAGATTTCGGGATACCTGATTTCGGGTGATCCAGCCTATATAACGAGTTTCAAGGATGCGCGCGATGCGGTTCGTAGAGTGGAACGCGATGAACTGATTGAGGAGTTAGTGCGCGCTTATTTAGCCGCCCGTTTGTCATGAGAGTGCTTGGAATTGACTATGGCGATGCACGTATTGGCATCGCGTTAAGTGATCCTCTGTGGATAACTGCACAGGCGTATGAAGTGATTGATCGCAAAAAGGTGGTTGATCCAATTGCGCGCATTGCGGACATCATTTCAATCAATGATGTGGGACGACTCGTCATTGGGTTGCCTGTACACATGAATGGTTCCATGGGAGAACGGGTAGAACAGACAAAGATATTTGCACGGCAGCTAGAAAGTGTGGTTGGCCTTCCGATGGAGTGGGTTGATGAGCGTCTGACGACAGTGAGTGCGGAAAAGCTACTTATTCAGTCTGATGTAAGAAGGGGCAAGCGTAAAAAAGTAGTTGACAAGATCGCCGCTGCGCTCATCCTACAGACGTATCTGGAGTCTAAGGGGAGAACACAACATGATGGATGAACTGTTACAAGGGCGTGTTGTTCTAGTAGATGATGAAAAACAAGAAGAACCCTATCGAGTTTTGCGAGTGATCGAGATGAATGAGCGACATTATGTCGTTTTGCAGTCCGAATTAGACACGAAGGAAGAACCGCTCATTTTACGCGTCGAGGGCAACATTGAGGCAGATGAGGTCTCATTTACAGGAATCGAAGATGATGACGAATGGGAGAACGTAGCTGAAGCATTCGACACCATTCTCTTTGAACTGGACGATCAGAGTTAATGGCAGATTTGCATTTGCTGCGAAGACGTCTACGCCGCCCTGCGTTGATCGTCTCTATGATCGTGATTGTATGTGCGGTTCTTCTCTCTGTAACATATGGTGTGATTCAGTGGATGGTGAACAGCCCATCAGGAAAGCTTGGATCCACCCAGTGGATGAATGTGAGTCAAGGAATGTCAAGTGCTGAAATTGCCAACCTACTTGCGACACACGGAGTGATTCGTAGTCCCTTTTTCTTTCGTCTGTACTTATCGATCACTCATCAAGGTGCGGACTTGCAAGCTGGACGCTATCCGTTTCATTCTGGCATGACGATGGTGCAAGTGATTCAGGAGTTAAAGCAGGGAGCGGCGCAGTATAACACAGAAAAGGTGACGATCCCAGAAGGTTTCACTGTACGGCAGATTGCGTCAACGCTCGCGACACATAAGATATGCTCGGAACAGGCGTTTATGAATGCAGTTCAACATGATCATTTTTCTTATTGGTTTATAAAGCAGCTTCCGCATAATAAAGCAATTCGCGATCCATTAGAAGGGTATCTGTTTCCAGATACGTATGATTTTTTGATTGGTGAATCGCCAAAAATGGTTTTAAACACGATGCTCGGCGAGATGAATCAGGTGCTCACACCTGCTCGATTGAGTGTGATGCATCAGGATGGATTGACGCTGCCACAAATGTTAACGATCGCGTCGATGGTGGAACGCGAAGCGAAGTTAAATAGTGAGCGTCCATTGATCGCAAGTGTCATCTATAATCGCTTACATCATCATCCACCCATGCGTTTGCGTATTGATGCAACTGTGCTCTATGCGATCGGCTACCATTCTTCACTTGCTCCATCGGCATTTTTGGTGAATAATCCGTATAATACGTACGTCAACTATGGATTGCCTCCTGGACCAATTGCCAATCCGGGACTAGCTTCGATTGATGCGACACTGCATCCAACTAAAACCGATTATTATTATTATGTGGCGAAAGGGAATGGCACTGGTGCGAGCTACTTTGCGACGACTTATAGTCAGCAGTTAGCGAACGAAGCAAAACGGCAACAGAATCTTGCTAAACGCCAACATACAGGGAGTTAAAGGGTCAAGAGTCTCACATGTTCACTGTCCTTTGTGCATACACTTTTTGCGCGGTGCAAAGGAGGTTTATAGATGGGGCTCTTGACCATATTGGCAATGCTTGTACGAGAGTTGTCCGTTTTTGTTTCCTTTGTTAAAAATCACACCTTTCCTCAACCTTTGACGAATGAACAGGAAGAAAGAGCAATCAAACAATTGCAACAGGGAGATGAAGAGGCGAGAAATCTCTTGATTGAACACAACTTGAGACTGGTCGCCCATATTGTCAAAAAGTACGGGCAAGGAAAAGATGATGCAGATGATCTGATCTCCATCGGAACGATTGGATTAATCAAGGGGATTCAAACGTTCAAGCCAGATAAAGGTGTCCGGTTGGCTACCTATGCAGCACGCTGTATTGAAAATGAAATTTTAATGCACATGCGGTCGCTTCGCAAAGTGAAAAAAGACGTATCTATTCATGAACCGATTGGGCAAGACAAGGAAGGTAATGAAGTTTCATTACTGGATGTACTTGGCACAGAGGATGATGAAATTCTTGCATCACTCCAATTTCGCATGGACCGAGATCGTATTTATAGCGGCTTAGCTGTGTTAGATCCTCGTGAACGGCAGATTATTTGGTCGCGTTTTGGATTACCTTATGGAACAGAGAAGACGCAACGGGAGATCGCACACGAACTTGGGATTTCACGTTCGTATGTGTCTCGAATTGAAAAACGCGCATTGCATAAATTGCAGGAGCAATTTAAACAAACACCCGGATAATGTAGGGGGACAGCACTTCTTTGCATCGTTATTCTGCCTGTGATACGATGAAGAACATCGATAGGGAAGGCGGAATGTAGGTGCTCGGTTCACTGCGACCGCATGAGTACGTGACATCGATTTATCACATTCACCTCGAACGGTTATGGGAAAATGGGATTCGAGGGATTATTACAGACCTTGACAACACTCTGGTGGAGTGGAATTCACCACATGCGACGGAAAAATTGATGGCTTGGCTTGTGCAGGTGGAGAGACTCGGATTCCGAATCTGTATTCTGTCCAATAATAGAGATGCGCTACGCGTGTCTAATTTTGCCCGGCCGCTGAACATACCGGCTCTACACAAAGCGGGCAAACCGCGAAAAGCTTCTTTCTATACAGCGCTATCGCAGCTTAACACAGATGCGACCGCAACGGCGATGATTGGGGATCAACTCTTTACAGATATTTTAGGTGGGAATCGACTGGGAATGTATACAATTTTGGTTGAACCGATTCATCCACATGAGTTCATTGGCACTCGGCTTATACGTTTGGCTGAACGTGCTGTTTTGTGCGGGAAGAGGCCGAGTGCTATGCAATCAGAACATTTTTTGTTTTATGTAACTGTTGATGATAAAGAAGGAGAAGAGTTTCATTCATGAGCATGGTTTGTACTGGGTGTGGCGCTCCGCTGCAGATGGATCGCGAGGGCGAAAAAGGTTATATTACCGGCGACGCATTTATGCGCGAATATCCGCAGTGTCAGCGGTGTTACCGCATTAAACATTATGGCGAGGTTACGCCTGTCAGCGTAACAGAACAAGATTATCGAGCGGCCGTCATGCATGCGCTTGAGCGGCCGTCAGTAGTTCTATATGCTGTTGATCTATTTGATTTTAATGGCAGTGTGGTGAGGGGACTGCAAGGATTACTCAATCAACACCGAGTGATTTTGGCAGCCAATAAGTTTGATTTATTTCCGGAGCGTACAAACGCTGATCGGGTACGTGGATGGTTGTGGCGAGAAGCGCGGCGCCATGACATCGATCCTGCAGAGGTGTTTGTCGTCAGCGCGAAAACTGGCAACGGAGTTGACGCGTTGTTCGAACGATTGCGACGTGAGGCCAGGGACAAGCCTATCATTGTGGTTGGTATGGCCAATGTAGGTAAATCATCTATTTTGAATCGAATTTTACATCTGAGTGATCCGAATGAAGGGCAACTTTATACGACAAGCCAATTTCCGGGCACAACGCTTGGACCGTTAGCATTTAAGATGGGGAAGACGGGGCTCACTGTGATTGATACGCCTGGGTTACTCGGGGAACATCGTTTGCAAGATCGCGTTTGTATCGATTCTCTTAAACAGATACTTCCAACCAAACGCATTCGTCCACGCGGTTATCAGTTGCAGGCTGGACAGACACTGTTCCTAGGGGGATTGGCACGACTGGATTTTGTATCCGGTGCACCACAATCATTTGTTATCTATGCTGGGAATCAGCTTGTTGTTCATCGGACAAAGTTAGAAAAGGCAGATGAATTGTACGAACGGCATCGCGGGCAGTTGCTTACGCCTCCGTGTTCGAACTGTGATGCTTCGTTACAAAAATTATTTAGTAAAAAAATGGGTTTCAAAGAAGGGCGACCAGTGGATATTGTGATCCCGGGACTAGGTTGGATTCGCTTATCCGGGGCTACTGTAGACCTGCGATTGCATACACCACATCGGATTGATCCTGCAGTTCGACCTGCCTTGATTTAAGTTTTACATGCGAAAGGGGGAAGAGGAATTTGCCAGACTTGCTTGCCGTACTCGGTCATCCGATCGGGCATTCGCTTTCCCCAGTCATGCACAACGCAGCCATCGCGGATCTTCGGAAAGACGCGCTATATACTGCGATTGATGTACATCCGCTGCTACTTAAACAAGCACTCGTCGGGTTGCGTGCACTTGGCTTTCTAGGGGCCAATTTGACTATTCCACATAAAGAACAGGCAGTGCCGCTCTTGGACAATGTGACAGACGTAGCTATGCGTATTGGTGCTGTGAACACGATTTATCGCGATCAGGAACAATTGATTGGGGACAACACAGATGGTGCAGGATGGGCACAGTCGATCACTAGACAATTGCAATGTTCGCTTCATGGAATGCGGGCACTGATCATTGGGGCGGGTGGTGCTGCACGAGCGGTCGGAGATGCACTTCTGGAAGCTGGCTGTGAGTCACTCACACTTGCGAATCGCGATGTCGTTCGTGCGCTTACGTTAGCTGAATATCTGCGTTCTTGGTATCCGAATAAAGTCATTCAAGCTGTATCCTTCCCGGATTTATCCACAATTGGAATGGACTTACTCGTCAATACGACACCAGTAGGGATGTACGGTCATTTGGAAGGGCGCATGCCAATCGAAGGTTCTCTATTGCACGAAGGATTGATCGTGAGTGATCTCGTATATCGCCCATTGCAAACGCCCCTCATCGAAGCGGCAAAGGCGCAAGGAGCACGTGTGCACGGAGGGCTTGGCATGCTCGTCAATCAAGGGGCGCTTTCTTTTGCGATGTGGTTTGGAGAAACCCCATCGTTATCTGTGATGGAACGAGCAATAGGAGAAAAATTAGCGATACATTATCCACAACAAGTATAGAAACGGTGGTTATTATGGTTCTTTCAGGAAAACAATCGCGTTATTTGCGCACATTAGCTCACCCATTGCAACCGATTATTCAAATTGGGAAAGGCGGGATTTCCGATCAAGTCATTGATCAAATTGGGTTAGCGCTTGAGGCGCGTGAATTGATTAAAATTTCAGTGCTAAACAATAGCTTACTTTCTGTACAAGAAGCAGCTGAAGCGGTGCAAGTGGGAACGAAAGCGGAGATCGTGCAGACGATCGGTCGAACAGTGATTGCGTATCGGCGCTCACAAGATCATCGTTCGATCGTACTGCCACGCTAATTGTCTTATGCGGATCGGTTTATTTGGTGGAACATTTGACCCGCCACACGTTGGCCACTTAATGATTGCACAGATTGCAAGTGAGGTGGCTTACTTAGATCGCGTAGACTTTATCCCAGCTGCTATCCCTCCGCACAAGCAACAACAAGTGATCACGGACATGGCACTGCGTTTAGATATGGTGACCATTTCCCTACGATCATTTTCTACTTTTTTTGTAAGTACGATGGAGTATGAGCGCAACGGACCCAGTTATACAGTCGACACAGTTCGGGCGTATCGTAAACGTTATCCCAAGGATGATCTTTTTCTACTTCTTGGGGCAGATATGTATGATAACTTTCCACTTTGGAAAGATGCAGATCAAATTCTGCAAGAAGTGACGTTGATTGTAGCCCCTCGCCCAATTCAAGAAAGGGTTGTGGAGTCACAGCCTGTTGGACCAGCACTTCACATGAAGGTCATCGACCTTGATATGCCTGCTCTTGAAATTTCGAGTTCTTGGTTGCGTGAAAGGCTGCTTGCCGGATTGCGAGTAGATCCCTTACTACCTGAGGGAGTTGCAAAGTGGATTGTAGAGAGAGGAGTTTATGACCGATCGTGAAAGACTGGTCTCTCTATGTGTCAAAGCAGCTATCGCCAAAACGCTATGCTCATGTGGTGGGAGTTGCCCATACGGCAGCCACACTCGCTTTGCGCTTTGGCGTTGATGAGCAAAAAGCTGTAACTGCAGCTTGGTTGCATGATATATATCGTGAACTCGATTACATTGCACTCAGTCGTCTGGCGATAGAAGTCTGTGTTGAGGTGCCTCAGTCAGATGTAGTGACTTGGCATGGACCGATTGCTGCGGCGCGTTTAGCGTGTGATTTTGAAATTTTTGATGAAGAAATAAAAGAGGCAATTGCCTGCCACACTTTGGGCTGTACAGGGATGAGAGAAGTTTCTCAGATCCTTTATGTGGCCGATGCGATTGAACCATCCAGATCGTATCCTGGTGTAAGTGAATTGCGTGCGGCGGCCGAATGTAGTTTACCCTTTGCCGTGGCGAATGTAGCTGATGCATCGATTATGTTTCTTGTCAAGCGGCATTTGCCTGTTGCATTGCAGACAGTGGCGATGCGCAATCAATTTTGGCAAAGGATAGACGAAATGAAATGAATAGCGTAGAGTAAAATGATAATAGAAGACCCCATATAGGAGGTTGGCGCATGCGCGATCAGTATAGAGAGTACGCCAAACTGGCTGCAGATGCAGCAGATGATAAAAAGGCTAATGATGTGGTGATCCTTGATATTCGAGAGTTGTCGATCATTGCTGACTACTTTGTAATCTGTAGTGCACATTCACGTACTCAGGCGCAAGCGATTGCAGATGCAGTGTCGGAGCAATTGGAATTAAGCGGTGTTACGTGTAAGGGAACGGAAGGCCATCATGACGGTAAATGGGTATTACTTGATTTTGGAGATGTGATCGTACACGTATTTCAGGAGGAAGAACGTCGGTTTTTTGATTTAGAGCGGCTTTGGGGAGATGCTCCTCGTTTATCATTGTCTGTTTAGTTTTATTCGCCAGAATCAGAGTGGGGATGGCAACGACTCCGATTCTGGCGTCTCTATAGGGTTCTTTGTTATGTGCGGTAAAGGGGCTGTATGAGGGTGTATAAGGGTTTTTCTACAATATATGATGATTTGATGCAAGATGTCCCATACGATCAATTTGCATCGCTATTTGATCGTGCAGTGCACTATGTGGGAATTCCTTTAGGACGCGTGATGGATTTAGGATGTGGTACGGGCACAATGATTCCGCATTTATTGCGCAAAGCGCGCTCTGTCGTGGGGATCGATCCTTCGTTGGACATGTTAACTGTCGCGGCTCAAAAACAAGTCACTACGCGCAATCGCGTGACATTTGTACAATCGACTGCTGCAGATATGCCAACAGAGGTGCGGGTGGATTTTTGCGTCTCGTTTTGCGACGTATTCAATTACATAGTAACAGAGCGTGAATTACTTCAATCTTTTCGAGCTGTGGCGCGTGCATTGTCCTTTAATGGGCATTTTTTATTTGACCTCCATAGTCCGCATAAAGTATTGAACTTGCTTGGCAATCAAGCTCATTATGATGTTACCGATGATCATGTCGCGTTTATGCAGACTTCAATCAATGATCAGGAACTGATTGTAACCTATGAACTTACTCTTTTTGCAAGAACGCAAAACGAATTATATGAGCGCATGGATGAGAATCACCAGCAACGAGCGTATCCACTTTCCATAGTTTTATTCACACTTGCAAAAGCGGGATTCCAAAGTGTTCACATGGGAAGTGATGGAGACATCGCACTGGAAGCGACACCCGTTGATTTGTCCCACTTTGGTAAACTTCCACCAGAAGAACAACAGAAGGAGGCAAAAAAACTCGAACAGCAGTATTCACTCCGTTCTGCTGAACGTTGGTTTTTCTTTGCGCATGTGGAGAGTTGAAACTGCCATAGGGCACAGAGTGTAGTTTATACTGAATCGGCTTTTGTATCAGAAGAATTGATGGCTGTTTGTGGGGTCTTTCGATGATGGTGTGCAAAAGCTGTTAGATATTCAGGATGACATTCGAAAAAGTTTACAAGGTTTGTCAAAGCCTTCACTGTTTGCGGACTCACATGGTGTTCAATCCCCTCGACATCCACCTGAATCGTCTCCTCAGCAATCCCGAGCATGCGAAGTAATTCTGCTAGCATGGAATGCCTCTGTTTCATTGCGCGCCCCATCTGTTCTCCGGATTTTGTGAGGATAATGCCACGGTATTTCTCGTACGTTACATATTCTTGCTCATCTAGTTTTTGGATCATTTTTGTCACGGAGGACGGTTGTACAGCCAGCGAAGTGGCGATATCAGATACGCGAGCATACCCCTTGTCCTTCATCAGTTCGTAGATCTTTTCTAAGTAGTCTTCCATACTAGGCGTAAGCATGCAGTCGCCCACTTTCACAGAGATTCTGCACTATTGTACTACATCTGAAACGAGATTGCATAAAAGCAATCGATATTCTCTCTGATTAGGGTGCGAGCGCGTTAACCACTTATGATTTTGTAGATTTACGCAGAGGGAAAAGGATTTTTCATGATTACTGCGAACAGATCTATCTACAATCTACGCGGATGGAGGTGGAAATGTGCGAAGTGTCCAGGCGAGGCAACGTATGATGGGTTATCTATTTGGCGCTGTGGTAGTCATTGCATGGGGGTGGTACTTCCTTTCGTATGTAAATGGTCAAGATTTTTCTTCAATGCATACGAGCAGTCTTTCTAAATCATATACAGATCTTTCCCAAAAGAAAAATCTGAACCATCGCCAGATAGGTACGCTGGAGCAAGGGAAGACAGTAATGACAGTTGATGTAATTGGTGCCGTTGAACGTCCTGGATTGTACGAACTGCCGCTCGATGCACGGTTGAACGCAGTTTTGCTTGCCGCGGGTGGTCCGACAAAAACAGCCGATTTGGGCGCGATCAACTTAGCTGCTGTGGTGGAGGATGGAATGCAGATCGTCGTTCCAGATCGTCGACAAGTAACTGCAACGGACGGGACTTCTGCGTTTGCCGGATCGCCCCTACAAGGATTGTTATCGTCACCTAACATCCCAAGGCATAGAGGGAAAGGAAAGTTGCAGCCTGGTGAACGAATCGCTCTCAATCAAGCAACAATTGCAACTCTGCTGAAGTTACCGGGCATTGGTCAGAAGAAGGCGCAAAGCATTTTCACTTATAAAACATTGCATGGGGCGTTCACCTCTCTCTCGCAGTTGCAAGGAGTACAGGGAATCGGATCAAAATTACTAGCGAAAATCTTGCCCTATTTGACGCTATAGTTGTATTGCCCCAAAAAAGAGCAGAGTCACACGGGATATTCCCAGTGTGACTCGCAAATTTCTGTCGTGTACGAGATATGCGTGAAGCGTTGTTGCGGCTTTGAGTTACCTAAAGTATATTTCTTGCGGTAACATACCGACTACTCCAGTAATAGGGGTTATTGATATTGTCAATTTCAACGTCTGTGCTTGCCGCATCGACAAACTTGTTATTGCCGATGTAAATCCCAACGTGTGAGATTCCAGTGCCCATAGTATGGAAAAAAACAAGATCGCCCGGCTGTAAGTCGGCTTTATTTACATATGTACCGACATTTGCTTGCTCCGTAGCAGTGCGCGGAATACTCATGCCAAATTGTTTATACACAAATTGCGTGAATCCGGAGCAATCAAAGCCGCTTGGGCTTGTGCCACCCCAAACATAGGGTGTACCAAGATAAGTCAATGCTTTATGCACGATTTGCTGACCAAGAGTATAGGAAGCGTCAGACTTAATATCGTTAAAAATGTTGTACGTTACGACGTCATTTGTTCCAAGTTTGCGAGCTTTCTTGAAAGCAATGACCGCTTGTGCCGTTCGGGGCCCGTAATGATTAGTGATTTTCGCTGACTTAGGATACTCATGTAGTATCTTCAAATCAGACTTCAAGGTTGCAACTGCAGGACCTTCTACACCTGATTGCATGATAACTTTACTTGTCGATGCGAAGGCTGGATTTGCCAAAAACAAAGTTGCAGCTGTCGTCCCAATCAAGGATAGGGACGCAACCCACTTGGACATACGCAAAAAATAGGCCCCTTTCGTCTGCCTTCGAGGTTAGTTGACGGGTTAGGGCAGAAAGGTTGCCCCTCTAAAAATTTCAGATTCACCCCATGGTGTTGCGTCCCCCGTACCGGTCAGAGTCACCGGATTCGGCAATTTCTCTCTTAGAAATGATTCTACCAGTTACGACATGGTCTGACAACAATAATTTGAGATTGTTGTGAGATTAGGAGGAGTTCTTTTGTATCGAATTGTTGCATATATCAGTTTGGCATTTTGTTTTGGGGTCGCGCTCGATTTATGGCAGCTTGATGGAGTGATATGGATTCTTGTATTGGCAGGTGTGGCAGGACATTTGGCTATCATGTTCATAGTGAGTGGCGGACAGAAGATGGCTACACCCATCTTCACTAGTTTCATCCATCCGTTGACTCTATATGGTAGACGACAAATGACAAGATTCAGCAAAAATTATGCTGGAATCACTTCGCGACATAGTTTGGTGAGCGTTATATTGTTTTTCTCTGTGGGCATGGGTGCGCTTAATTCACACGTGGAACAAAGCGTACGTACTACTTCGTCAGTAACATTACTTTCCTTTGCACGGGAGAATCGGACAAATTTGGATGCGGTCGTCGAGATTGATGGGGAAATCAATCGGACATCAAAGTCGATGCAGGCTCCTTGTAAGGTGCTCGCTGTCTATACAGAGGCTGGTCTACGACCGTTCAATTCACCTCCTGTGATTTGGCTGGAGATCTATCGCGGGAGCGAAGAGATGCACAAGCGCAAACAAAGTGCTACGCGCGAACTTGCGCGTTATTATACGAAAATGAGTACCTTACAACCGGGGGATATCGTGAATGTGTTTTTGCGTGTGAAATCAGTGCCAAAAGGACCATTTGCTGTGGCTTTACTGCGCAAGAAAATTTCACTTCTTGGTCAAGGGTCGGAGTTCGGTTTAGGCGCTGTTCAAAGGCAGACTGTTCGCTGGAATGATATTTCCGTACTGCAAGGTCAGACACTCGATTGGATCAAACAGCGCGTTCGAACAAGTTACGGGAATTTGACAAGCAGTTTTTTATTATCCTTTGCGATTGGCGACCGTACGGAGATGAATCAAACGGTACTGCAAGTGTTTACAGCACTTGGAATCATTCATGCTTTTGTTGCTTCTGGAGCGACCATTCGGATGACAGTGGCGCCCGTCGTCACTCGATTGCAAAAGCGACTTAAGTATCGGCAAGTGTGGTATGTAATCGGAATTGGAAGTACAGTAGTGCTTGTATTCTGCACGGGATTTGCACCTCCTGCTGTAAGGGCGGGTATTGTATACGGATATGAATTGACAGCTCGTGTCTTACAGCGACCCTTTGATCGCCTCACTGCGAATACAGTATCTCTTGTGTGGCTCGTACTCATCGTCCCGCAATTGCTGTTTGACCCGGGCGTTATCTTATCTTATGGCGCTGCGACCACCCTCGCTTTGCTACCAAGGCCAGTCGATAGGCAATTAGCAAAGTGGGTGAAATGGACTTTCTTGCGTCACTTGCTAAGTCGGGGGATAGCGGGTCAAATCGGAATTTCTCCACTCGTAGCAGAGGAGTTTGGACAATTCCCCTATTTTTCACTGCTGATTAATGTGCTTTTGTATCCCTTATTAGAATGGATCATTCCTATTTCGTTTGGTTTGTGTGTTGCAGCATGTATAGACCCATCATTATTGACGCCAGTGAGTCCGTTTCTTGCTACTGTGCTCAGCACTCTCACTACGCAAATTGTCACGTTGCATGCAATTCCGCTCTCATTTCATTTTAATAAACCTCCGGTATGGGAGTTGCTGAGTTACTACTTTGCAATTTTGTCTCTATTCATATGGATAACTCGGTATACTTCGACGTCAGAGCGCAAATACTTTTCATAGGAGTGACAATATTGCATTTAAAATTATGGAAGGTGATGACGTGATTTCTACAGAGACGATCGATTTGGAGCTACTTGCGGAAAAGTTGATTGCAGACGCATTTTATTTTCGGGACAACGCCAATTACTTCACACTGACGACAGTGCTTGAGACAACGGCTGAGATTGCAAAGTATTTGAAGGAACGAGAGGAGGCAATGCAATGGACACGTCACGAGCTTTTTCGCTGACCTGTTTAGCATGCGAAGAAGAGTTTGTGGTTGATTCGAATGATGTGCTGTTTAACGGTGGCTTGGAAACAATCTTATATACCGTTTGTCCGAGTTGTCATGTGCAGACTCCCTTATCCACTTTTGAAGTGGCGTCATTTTTAGAAGGTTGAGCATGGTAAAAAGGATTACAACAATGGTGTCGATTGCTTTAATGTGTACAGTTTTAACAAATATAAATGCAGGCACCTCTCAAGATCCCCATTCGAACTATGTTACGCCAGACCCTACTGTGCACGTTCTCTAATGAAGAGGATGTGCTTTTTCCGTTTTGCGAACACTATATCCAGATCAGGTGTTGATATTTACAGTAGGGGGGATGTGTATGGGATCGCTCGTCATCGCGGGGGCAGGTTACGGCGGTGTGATGGCTGGCTTACAATTCGAAAAAGCACTACGGCCATTTGTGATAGTGAATAAGCATTCTTATCATCAATTTATTACGTGGTTACATGAAGCAGCCGGTGGGAGACATCGGGTCGAGGATTATAAGGTCGAATTAAGTGAAGTTTTTCGCCAACGCGATTCATCCGTGGCTAAGGATACCATCGTTTCAATTGATCGTGCCTCACGCAAATTGATTGGGAAAAAAACAGAATACCCTTATGACTATGCCATTATTGCTCTTGGAAGTGCGCCGGAGTTTTTTGGGATCCCTGGCCTGGTAGACTACAGCATGCAACTTCGCTCCTTGGAGACAGCTCGACAAATACGTACACACATTGAACAACAATTTGCTGCTTATCGAGAAGATCGGGACCCGCGTCGATTGCGTGTTGTCGTGGGTGGGGCAGGCTTGACTGGGATTGAATTTGTTGGTGAATTAGCCGATTGGCTGCCCGAACTTTGTAATAAATTTGGGATTCCTAATCATTCATTTGGGATTCAAAATGTGGAGGCGGCACCAGTGATTTTGCCGGCTCTTTCCACGAATTTGCAGAATAAAGCAAGGGACATTTTGGAGGGGAAAGGGGTTCGTATTCGCACCAACACAAAGATCATCAAGGTTATGCAAGATACGGTATACTTGGAGTCAGATGAAATCATAGAAGCGCGTACGATTGTTTGGACAGGCGGTGTGAGGGCTAACCCGTTGTTAAAAGAGGCTGGATTTACTTGTGATGGGCGAGGAAGAGCACAAGTGAACGAATATTTACAGTCTATCGATGATGAGCATGTGTTTGTGATTGGCGATTGTTCATCGTTTTTGTCTACTGGTAGGCCACTTCCTCCTACGGCGCAGTTGGCTTCACAAATGGGAGAGACCGTCGCAGCTAATATCCTGGCGCATATGAATCAAGGGGTCATGACACCATTTGAACCGAAAATTCTTGGTACCCTGGCATCGCTCGGTCGAGATGTCGGAGTTGGGCTTGTTGGCAATCTACAAACATCAGGTGTTCCGGCAAGCATTGCTAAAGAGTTGACGAAGGTAAAATACTTGTGGCAATTGGGTGGATTGCGCATGATTTCACGCAATCGCAAATCTATCGTGAGGGGATCAAACAGCCGCGAAAAGGAGTTGGCTTCTGATGATTAAAACCTTCAAAGTTTAACTCGAGCCGAACAACAAGCAGCTGTACGGAGTGCGGGAACGTGATGGATCGGGATTTGAATGCGGCAGTCAACCTCATGCAATGGAATACTAGTATGCACTACAACTTTGATTAGGGAGATTTATGGTGGAAAAGTCCTTTTACGAGACGTTACAAGCGATTCGCGGTGGGATATCCAGTGGCGTGTACGTTTTATTCGGAGTATTAGATGGATTTGCACCGCAATGGCTTGCGCAGGAATGTAAGCAAGGCATGGACGCAGATCAGATGGATCAACAGGTTTTGATTGTAAAATATTCACTGACGACCGAATCTCTTGCGCAAATTGTGTCAGACCTTACAGGTGGGGGCCTCTTTGCAAGCCGATCTGTTGCCTTGTGTAGCGAGTTTGACGTCTTAACAACGACTTATAAGAGCAAGTCTGACGATGGTGATCTGATGCAGATGATTGAATGGATGTTGGAGCATCCTATTGAAGGACCGCTTTTTCTGACGACGACAGCTGAAAAGTTGGACGAAAGAAGAAAAGTGACAAAAAAACTACGAAACTCGCCGCATATCACAGTGGTGAATGCGGCTAAACATAGTCCAAAGGAATGGAAGGAACTTGCTCGTTTACTTATGGGCAATCGTCAAGTACTTGATGCTGCGCAGCTTGATCATGTCGTTGCAAAAACCGGAGATTCGCTCGGTTTATTGGCCCGGGAAATGGACAAGATTACGACTTATGCCGGTGTGCGAACGCAACTCTCTATAGGAGAGTTGGATCTATTAGTTATAGATGCAAGACCAGTAGAAATCTTCGATGTGGTTAAGCATTTTATCGAAGGTCGCTACGCTCTGGCTGCACAATTGTATAACAAAGTAGAGGATCGCTCACTTTTTGCTTTTTTGGCTCTGCTCGCCCGACAATACCGCCTGATCGCACGTGTTGGTGAAGCTGAGTTACGCGGGTATGCAAGTGGTGAAGATCAAGATCTGGCGGGAAGGCTTGGGGTTCATCCCTACGCGATTAAGGTGGCGCGTGAACAGTCGCGGCTCATATCAGTTGCGCAGGCTAAAAGTGAGATTGAAGCGATTGCTTCTATGGAGTACGAGGTTAAATCTGGAGGATTAACTGAGAAAACGGCGCTTGAATTGTGGTTTATGCGTCACATGGCAAAATCAAGTGCATAAAGTGAGGGATCATGAGGGGGCGTCAACGTTTAGTGGTTCCGCAGGCGCATGCTGCCATTGGCTGAGAGATGATCACACGGCTTGTTGAAGTGGCAAAACAAGAATTGCATAGGGATCGGACGTCGTTTCGATAAAACAAAAAGAGGCGTTCTAGGCGCCTCTTTTTCTCTAGCTAGAGTTGTTTTACATCGCCTGAGTCGTTTTATGGAAGCGTTTTGTGAGACGGGATTTCTTACGCGCAGCATAATTGCGATGCACAATTCCTTTTGTCGCAGCTTTATCTAAAGAACGTGTTGCACTGCGCAGGGCGGTTTGCGCCGTCTCCATGTCGCGTTCGCGCAAAGCATTCTCAAACTTCTTGAGTGCTGTACGCAGAGCGGACTTTGCAGATGCGTTGCGGAGCGTACGAGCTTTTGTAATCTTTACGCGCTTAATCGCAGACTTGATATTCGGCATTCACTTCACCTCCTTACGCATTCGTATCGCCTAAATAAACAGCTTACATTGTACCATGTGCGGGAGTAACAAGCAATCCTTCGTCCTTGAGGCGATCCTGTCAGGACAGCATGGACCGAAAGAGAGATGGGTATACTAAGATCAGTTGAAACAAAGGGGGCTTACGTAGGGTCTTATGCATCAATTGCCTAGAATGACACATCAAATGCGGAGTTTGCAAGAAAAAAGATTACTTTCTGAGAAAAACCAAACGAGTGATATGCAAAACTATAGTGTACGAACAGACCTTGCTATTGAAGCACATGAATTATATCGCACAGAGGCACAGATTCGCGGCGTGCAAATGGAGCGCGATGAGGAACCGCAAATTCAGGTGACTCGAATTGAGGTGAAAACGGAAGCGGCTGCTAAACAAATTGGGAAGTTGAAAGGTCGGTACATCACACTTGAAGTACCTGATTTGCGGAAAAAGGATCCTGATTTGCAAGATCGAGTTGCTCGGCGTTTAGCGCAGGAATTGAAGTCGTTTATACAGGTTCCAGAAAAGTCAATTGTGTTGGTGATCGGATTAGGTAACTGGAATGTTACTCCAGACGCAATTGGACCACTTGTGATTGAGAACCTGTTTGTAACAAGGCATTTGTTTTCGCTCATGCCAGAAATTATTGATGAAGGATTTCGCTCCGTATGTGCCTTGGCACCTGGTGTCCTTGGAATTACGGGAATTGAGACAAGCGAAATTGTTCAAGCGATTGTGGATCGCCTACACCCTGACCTTGTGATTGCCATTGATGCACTTGCTGCGCGTTCGATTGATCGAGTCAATTCGACGATTCAAATTTCAAATTCAGGAATTCAGCCTGGAGCGGGTGTGGGAAATCGCCGCAAAGCTTTGAATCGCGAAACGCTGGGTGTTGACGTAGTGGCTGTGGGTATTCCGACAGTAGTAGACGCCGCGACGATTACTTCTGATGCGATGGATTTATTATTACAAACTTTAGAGAGCAAGGTGCCTGGCAATGGAGCAGGTCAGATCCTCGGTCAATTTAATTCTGAGGAAAAGCGTGCACTCATTACGGAAGTGCTACAACCGCTTGGAAATAATTTGATGGTTACACCGAAAGAAATCGATGAATTTGTAGACGATATTGCGCATGTTGTTGCAATGGGATTGAATGTAGCACTTCATCCAAGTATGTCAATGGAAGATGCAAGGGAATTAACACACTAATGAACTTTTTGGTTGCTCGTAGCATACGTGATCTTTTTCTATCATAGAAATCTACTATTGATAGAGTGTGAAAGAGGAGAGCGTATGAATCGCTATGATGTGAAAGAATACATGGAAACGTGGCGCGAAGGAGTGGCCACAGAATTGTTAGCGCAAAAAAGATTGCCAAGGCGTTTGCAAAAAATGATTGGTTTCCTGATATTTCTCGTTGTCAGCAGCTTGACCCTTTTAGGCGGCGTGTTCATGGCGGCTACTTTTATGCATGTTATTGTTACAAGGCTCGATATGCCACCAGCAAATCCTTACCCAGTCTATACAATTGGTCAAACCCAACTGATGCAGACGACACCTAGCGCAGCAGTCAAGGGATCAATTGTGCAGGCACCTGCAACACAAATTCAGTCATCTGCGCGGACAAGCCATGCCAATGTACAGACTACTACAGTGACCTTGCTTCGCCGTCCGACCATTGGCGATGCACTCGATAAGTGGATTGCACAGACACAAAATCCAGCTAACGCATATCTCCAGGAAGACGCAGTAGACACTGGATTGTATCTACAGCGTGAGGTTCATCAATGGCTTTTATCGATTTTTGCACGTGCAACACGGATCACACAGTGGCCAACGGTGAACCCTCAAGGTGTGTCATTAACAAATGGCCAGTAATTTACATGCATTGTCATTGCTTCTCATTGATACAGTATCGTACAATGAGAGGTAATGACTTTTTTATTTGGTATAAATCGAGGAGGATATTCGTGTCTGAACAATTAGATATTTCCCGAGTCCGCAATTTCTCGATTATCGCTCATATTGATCATGGGAAATCTACGTTGGCAGATCGCATTTTAGAATACACTGGCGCTCTTTCCGCTCGCGAGATGCAGGAACAGGTTCTAGATCAAATGGATCTAGAACGTGAGCGGGGAATTACAATTAAGTTGCAAGCTGTGCGACTCACATACCCAGCAGACGATGGACAAGTGTATACGTTGAATTTGATTGATACACCTGGGCATGTCGATTTTACGTATGAGGTGTCACGTAGTCTCGCGGCTTGCGAAGGTGCGTTGCTTGTAGTAGATGCAGCGCAAGGGATTGAAGCGCAGACATTGGCAAATGTATATCTCGCGCTTGAGAATAATTTAGAAATTTTACCTGTTATTAATAAGATCGATTTACCGTCGGCAGATCCGGAACGCGTGCGCAGTGAGATTGAGCGCGTGATTGGTCTCGATGCAGGCGAGGCCGTGCTCGCATCGGCAAAAGCGGGGATTGGTATTCACGAAATTTTGGAGCAGATCGTGCGCCAAGTGCCGCCTCCGACTGGGGACTACGAGAAACCGCTCAAGGCGCTGATCTTTGATTCCCATTACGATGCATATAAAGGAACAATTATCTATGTGCGCGTGGTTGATGGTCTGATTGCGCCTGGCACGCGCATGCATATGATGGCGACCGGTGCGCAATACGAAGTGATCGAAGTGGGCGTATTTCGTCCTCGGATGACTGTTGTTGCGGAACTTAGAGCAGGTGATGTTGGGTATGTTGCGGCTGCGATTAAAACGGTTCGAGATACTCGGGTAGGAGACACGATTACAGACGCTCATCGTCCGGTCGCAGAGCCATTGCCAGGTTATCGACGGATGAATCCAATGGTTTTTTGTGGATTATATCCTGTGGATTCCTCGGATTACCCCCTACTCCGAGAAGCGCTGCTTCGTCTTGAATTAAATGATGCAGCTTTACGTTATGAACCGGAAACGTCGTCGGCACTTGGGTTTGGATTTCGCTGTGGGTTTCTAGGGTTGTTACATATGGAAATTATCCAAGAGCGACTTGAACGAGAGTATGGGTTGACATTAATCACAACTGCGCCGAGTGTTGTCTATCATGTATATCTTACAAGTGATTCCATGATTGAAATTGATAATCCAAGCTTATTGCCGGAATCTGGTCTGATTGAACATGTCGAGGAACCGTATGTAAAGGCTTCGATTATGACGCCAAAAGATTTTGTTGGCAACATCATGGAATTGTGTCAAGAGAAGCGAGGTACTTTTGTCGACATGCAATATCTTGATGAAGCGCGCGTGACACTTCTCTATGAATTACCTCTAACAGAGATTGTGTATGATTTCTTTGACCGATTAAAATCAGGGACGAAAGGATATGCATCCTTTGATTATGAATTGATTGGCTATCGCCCGTCTTTTTTAGTGAAATTAGATATTTTATTAAATGGTGATGTGGTTGATGCGTTGTCCTTTATTGTCCATCGCGATAAAGCTTATCAGCGCGGGAAATTGCTGTGTGAAAAATTGAAAGATCTGATTCCGCAACAAATGTTTGAAGTCCCGATTCAGGCTACGATTGGCAATAAGGTGATTGCCCGGGAAACGATCCGTGCGATGCGTAAAAATGTACTTGCCAAATGCTATGGGGGTGACATTTCGCGCAAAAGAAAATTACTTGAAAAACAAAAAGAAGGGAAAAAACGGATGAAACAGGTGGGGAATGTGGAAGTGCCACAAGAGGCGTTTATGGCGGTGCTGAAAATTGACTGACAGCCCGTCGTCGACTTTTCCTGCCCAGGCACTGTATGTTCACATCCCTTTTTGTTCAAGTAAGTGCTTTTATTGTGATTTTAATTCCTATGTATCAAGTGAGGGCGTTCGTATTGCTTATGTAGAGAGCTTAAAACAAGAGTTGGCGATGGTGCATGATGAGTATTTTGGAGTCTCTGCGCGTCCTGAACTTCAGTCTATTTTTTTTGGTGGGGGGACTCCCACGTTATTGTCCATTTCGGAATTCGATCACATTGCAAAGCAAATTCACGCATTGTTTGATGTGAATGGGGACACTGAATGGACAGTGGAAGCGAATCCCGGATCTGCTGATCGAGAGAAATTGTCAGCGCTTCACGCTGTTGGCGTGAATCGAATAAGTTTTGGAGCGCAAACATTCAATGAAACGTTACTTCAGGTGATTGGACGACTGCACGATGCGTCTGATGTTGAAAATAGTGTGCGTTATGCGCTACAGACTGGATTTAAGCGGATCAATATAGATTTGATGCTGGGACTTCCAGATCAAACCATTGAAGATGTGAAGGAGAGTGTGGCGAGGGCGTTACAAACGGGGATTTCCCATGTATCTGCATATGGACTTAAAGTAGAGGAAAATACACCATTTTATAAATGGCAGCAGGAAGGGCTCTTGCACTTACCGCATGAAAATGTGGAGGTGGAAATGTACGAGTTTGTCCGAACGTATTTGAATGAGCGCGGTTTTGCTCAGTATGAAATAAGCAATTTTTCGCTTCCTGGTGAAGAAGCGCGTCACAATTTGAATTATTGGGATAACTTTCCTTATCTTGCTGTTGGTGCAGGTGCGCATGGCTATATGGGGGGCGTGCGCTATGAGAACGAACGCTCTTTGGCAAAGTATCATGAGCGTGTGGCGTTAGGTACGAGGCCGGTGGCTCAGGCGCACGTAGTGAGTGCGAATGAAGCGATGGAAGATACCATGATGCTCGGATTGCGACTCAAATCAGGTGTGAGCAAACGCCATTTTGCACGTTTGCATGGAAGAGAAGTTGATGAAGTTTTTGGCATCTTAATTGAACAATTGCAGCAACGTCGGTTGATTGAAGTTGATGACGAGTCTATTTGGATTCCTTCACAGTATGTAGAGGTGGCAAACGAGATCTTTGCGCGATTCGTTGGCTATTTATAGTTGACACTGTGACATTAGATTTGATACATTTTGGTTGTTCGTTAGCACTCATGACTTTGGAGTGCTAACAAGATGGTTGAGGATCCAGCCCGTAGGGAGGAACGCATATGTTGACGGAGCGACAATTACTGATTTTGCGCTTAATCGTAGACAACTATGTACTCTCAGCTGAACCTGTTGGGTCGCGCACGGTCTCAAAGCAAGCCGATTTGGGTCTTAGCGCTGCAACCATCCGTAATGAGATGGCTGACTTGGAAGAAATGGGATATTTGGAGCAACCACATGCGTCAGCAGGAAGAATTCCTTCTCAACTCGGATATCGATTTTATGTCGATCACTTGCTTTTGCAAGGTGCTGATTTATCTGTGCAGGAAATTGACCGGGTAAAATCTCTGTTTACAGAGCGAATAGGTGAGATGGAACGTGTGGCTCAGCAAACTGCGTCATTTTTGTCAAATCTCACACAATATACAGCGGTTGTTCTTGGACCGCAGGTGTATGACACAACCCTAAAAAGTTTGCAGCTTGTCCCACTCAATGATCGAACAGCCGTTGTGTTAGTAGTTACGTCGACAGGACAAGTTCACAATCGAACGGTAGCCGTTCCTGAGGGACTGGCAATCAAGGATTTTGAACGGATGTTTAAAGTGCTTGATAAAAAGCTCTCAGGTATCCCAGTGTATCGCATGAGATCGCGGGCATTGGAGGAGATTACGCTTGAACTTGCTCGACATATGAACGATTTTGAAGAAGCAATGCGTGTTCTCGATCAGGCGTTATCGTGGATGGGAGAAGATTCAGAGGGGAAATTGTACGTCGGCGGTACAACGAATATGTTGCTCCAACCAGAGTTTCAGAACGTTCAAAAGGCGAAAACTGTGTTGGCATGGCTGGAACATCATCAAGATGTGATGGATGTCCTGCGCGAAGATTCGTCTGGTGCAAGGTTACAGGTGCGTATTGGCGGAGAGAACGACGTGTTAACACTTCGCGATTGTTCTCTTGTCACAGCAACTTACCACGTGGGAGGTAAGCCTATTGGCGTCGTTGGTATTCTTGGACCGACGCGAATGGATTATGCTCGAGTCATTCCTCTTCTTGACCGAATTTCTCTAGGGATGACAGAGCTGTTTACGAAATTCTACACGAATTGATGATGGCTGGTTTGATGGAGGGATTTTATTTGGCAGATGAGAAAGAGCAGACGATAAATGAGGAGTTGGGGATCACAGAAGAAGAGATGGCAGATGATTCAACTTCTGCAGAATTGACTGAAGTGGTCCGATTACATGCGGAAATACACGATTTGCAAAGTAAATTGCTGCGCGCGCATGCTGATTTTGATAATTTCAGGCGACGCACCAAGCAGGAAAAGGAAGAACTCGCATCGTATGCTGGTGCAAAGCTGGTCACTGATTTGTTGCCTGTTTTGGATAACTTCGCACTTGCGCTGAAGTCAGTTGGGACAGCAGGTGAGAGTGATGGATTAGCAAAAGGCGTCGATATGGTATTTAAGCAATTGCAGACGGTTCTCGATGGGGCGGGTCTGCGGCAAATGGAAGTGCTGGGTCAGATGTTTGATCCGAATTTGCATGAGGCTGTTGTATCCGAAAAGGTGGAGGGGCAGGGACCAGGTGAAATCCTAGATGTACTGCGACCTGGTTACTACTTGAAAGATAAAGTACTACGCGCAGCGATGGTTAAAGTAAGCGAGTAGATACGAAGGGAGATATATTCAAATGGCAAAAGTAATTGGAATTGACTTAGGAACAACAAACTCTTGTGTAGCTGTGATGGAAGGTGGAGAAGCAGTTGTTATTCCAAATGCGGAAGGCAATCGGACCACACCGTCGATCGTAGGCTTTGCTAAAAATGGAGAGCGTTTGGTAGGCGACGTGGCAAAGCGTCAAGCAGTGACAAACCCGGATCGCACCGTCATTTCAATTAAACGACACATGGGTACGAACTATAAAGTATCAGTTGATGATAAGCAATATACCCCCCCCGAAATTTCTGCGATGATTTTACAAAAATTAAAGTCAGATGCAGAGGCGTATCTGGGTGAAACAGTCACACAAGCGGTCATTACGGTTCCTGCCTATTTTAATGATAGCCAACGGCAGGCAACAAAAGACGCGGGGAAAATCGCGGGCCTTGAAGTTTTGCGGATTGTGAATGAGCCAACAGCAGCTGCGCTTGCGTATGGTCTCGACAAAGAAGGAGACCATACAATTCTTGTCTTTGACCTTGGCGGTGGAACGTTTGATGTGTCGATTCTGGAGCTTGGCGATGGTGTGTTCGAAGTGAAGGCGACAAGTGGGAATAATCACCTTGGCGGTGATGATTTCGATGAAAAAGTCATTCAGTACTTGGTAGCTGAATTCAAAAAGGAACAAGGCATTGATTTGAGTAAGGATCGGATGGCTTTGCAACGTTTGAAGGATGCTGCAGAAAAGGCTAAGAAAGAACTTTCTGGTGTTGTTTCGTCCAGCATTTCATTGCCCTTTATTTCTGCAGATGCTTCGGGTCCAAAGCATCTTGAAATGACGTTGACACGCGCGAAATTTGACGAATTGACTCGCGATCTAGTGGAGGCGACATTAACTCCGACACGTCAAGCATTATCTGATGCGGGGATGACGGTTAGCAATATTGATAAGGTCATTCTTGTTGGTGGTTCTACACGGATTCCAGCTGTTGTGGAAGCAATCAGACAATTGACAGGCAAAGAGCCATCGAAGGGAGTCAACCCTGACGAAGTGGTTGCCCTTGGTGCCGCGATTCAAGCGGGTGTACTTACGGGTGATGTAACAGGTGTTGTTCTTCTTGATGTTACACCGTTGTCGCTTGGGATTGAAACGCTAGGTGGCGTGATGACGCGATTGATTGAGCGCAACACGACGATTCCGACATCGAAAAAGCAAGTGTTTTCGACTGCAGCTGACAGTCAGACATCGGTTGAAATTCACGTGCTTCAGGGTGAACGAGAATTTGCGCGCGACAATAAGACACTTGGTCGATTTACGTTGAATGATTTACCGCCAGCACCGCGGGGTATTCCGCAAATCGAAGTTGCGTTTGATCTGGATGCGAATGGAATTGTAAATGTATCGGCAAAAGATCTGGGTACAGGTAAAAGTCAACGGATCACGATCACTTCTTCAGGTGGTTTAAATAAAGAGGAAGTTGAACGTATGGTCAAAGAAGCTGAATTAAATGCGGAGGCAGATCGTAAGCGCCGTGAAGAAACTGAACTGCGCAATCAAGCAGACAACCTCATCTATCAAACAGATAAGACGATCAATGATCTAGGCGACAAAGCAGATGCACAGGAGAAGGAAAAGGCCGAGAGCGCAAAAGTAAAACTGCAAGAAGCACTCGGAGGAACTGACACGGCTGTGATTCAAACGGCGTATGATGAATTAAACAGTGCGGTTCAAGCGCTAGCAGTAAAATTGTACGAACAAACAGCACAAGCAGAAACTGCACAGGATCCATCGGCAAACGGTGAGACGGTGGTTGATGCAGACTATAATGTTGTAGACGAAGAGAAGAAGTAGGATTTGAAACGAGGGACGCCACTGTGAATAAACGAGATTATTATGAAGTCCTCGGTGTCAGTCAGTCGGCGTCGCAGGACGAAATCAAAAAAGCGTATCGTTCACTTGCTCGCAAACTCCATCCAGATGTGAATAAGGATGACGCGACTGCGGCGGAGCAGTTTAAAGAAGTGACGGAAGCGTATGAAGTTTTGTCTGATGCGGATAAACGCGCTCAATATGACCGATTTGGACATCAGGACCCATCGCAAGGAGCAGGATTTGGTGGTGCGGGTGGATTTCAAGGTGATTTTGGTGGATTTGGCGATATTTTTGACATGTTCTTCGGGGGCGGCGGACGTCCTCGAGGACCGCAACGCGGTTCGGATTTGGAGTATACACTTGCCATTGATTTCAAGGATGCAGCTTTTGGTCTGACTAAAGAGATCGAAATTCCACGCACGGAGACTTGTTCAGTGTGTTCCGGAAGTGGCGCAAAACCAGGCACAAAGGTTGAGACTTGTTCAACCTGTCAGGGATCAGGGATGCAGGAATTTGTCACGAATACTCCACTTGGTCGTATGGTTAACCGTCGCGCATGCCCCACCTGTCATGGCACAGGGAAGCGTATTGCGACAGTATGTGTGGAGTGTCGCGGAGCAGGAACTGTTCGACGTCGTCGCAAGATTGAAGTGAAGATTCCGCCTGGTGTCGATACAGGTACCCGGATGCGAATCAACGGTGCCGGTGAGGCTGGTGAACAAGGAGCCTCATCAGGGGATCTGTATATTGTCATTCGAATAAACAAACACGATTTCTTTCAACGAGAAGGGAATGACGTATATTGTGAAGTGCCGATTACTTTTGTGCAAGCGGCACTTGGCGATGAAATTACTGTACCTACGCTATATGGACGAGAAATTATTCGAATTCCAGAGGGTACGCAATCAGGTACAATGTTTCAACTCCGTGGTAAAGGAATGCCGCGTTTAGGGAATGGCGTTGCACGCGGTGATCAACGTGTGCGCGTGGTATTGCAAACACCGAGTCGTTTGACGGAGCGACAAAAGGAATTATTCCGGGAATTATCAAGGGAATTTGGTGAAGATGCGCATGAACAATCACGTAGTTTTTTTGATCGCGTGAAAAGTGCGCTGCGTGGCGAGTAGGATGTGGGCAAAAACAGTCAATGTAACTTTACAGTCAATAAAGTTACATTGACTGTTTTTGCTTTATCGAGATCCTTGTATATTTACCGAACGGTAGTCAATTCCGCTGCTTTTGTGGCTAATTGACGATAAATATCTGCCTGTTCAGCAAGTTTCATACGAACTAATCCACTTGTAGAGGGAGCCACAAAATCTAGTGTATGTGAAAGCGTATGTTTTTTGCTAAATCCCCAATCCTGACGCTTACTCGATCCAATAAATGATAAATAGACGCCTTTGCCGACATAACATGCAATCGCTGGTTGATAGGTGATTAACTTTTCGTATAAGATGCCGACTCCGGCGCGATATTCTTCCTTTGTGATTTCATCTGCACGTGTCGTGGGACGTGTAACCAGATTGGTGAAACCGTAGTTATAGTCGTCAAGTAAATCATAACTTTCTTCTGGTGTATAGAGACGGTTGGTTAGTCCTGACAGGTATAATATCTTAAAAAACCGATTCGAATGCCCAGCATAGTTAAATCCACGTTCATAGGATCGAAGAGATGGATTAAACCCAATAAATAAAATAAGTAGGTGTTTTTGCAACTTCTCTGTGAGCACGCATGCCAACTCCTCTCATCGAATTTTCCATTGGTCTCCCTAGTATGTTACACTACACTTAATGTAAACTATTGTGCGGATGGTTTTGTTCATGTGACTGAAATGGGGTTTTTCAGTGGATCTTTGGCGTATTTCTGTATCTACAACATCTGAGGCGGCAGACGCTGTTAGTGTCGCATTAGAAGAAGTAGGAGCAATTGCAGTAGAAATTGAAGATCGTACGGAATGGGAGCGAAAGTTACATTCACCTCAGTTTGGTGAATGGGTCTGGGAAAAAGATTATGCTGAGTTAGTCGAAGGGGCTATCGTACGTGGATACTTTGAACATCAGTCTGATACGATTCCCGATGTGGTAGATCAACCTTTGCAGGCGCGCTTAGAACCCCTTAGAACGTGTGGCTTGGACACAGGGTCCCTTCGTTATGAGTGGTCAGAGGTGACAGGTGAATCTTATTTACATGCATGGAAGTCAGACTATCATGCGGTGTCCGTGTCTGACAAACTCACCATTGTTCCATCGTGGGAACAATGTACGTTGAATGTTAACAAGGATCACATCTATCTTTTCATTGATCCTGGGGTTGCATTCGGTACAGGCACGCATCAGACGACTGTGCTTTGTCTACGCGCTGAAGAAAAGTGGATCAATCGTAACATTGACGTACTCGATATTGGCACGGGGACAGGAATTTTGGCGATTGCAGCTGCGAAACTCGGTGCAAGAAAGGTGCTTGCGACTGATTTGGACGAAGTGGCAGTACGCGTCGCACAAGAAAACATCCATCTAAATGACGTTTCTGATCGAGTTGAGGTCCTCGTGTCAGATTTACTCTGTGATGTACCAGAACATCGTTATCATCTGATTACAGCGAACTTATTGGCGGATATAGTGCTGCGGGTACTGCCTGATTTGGATGCCTATTTAGCTCCAGGCGGCATCGTGTTGTTCTCGGGAATTGTTAAGACACAGGTCGAGCGCGTGATACAGGCCATGAATGATGCGCAGTTAGAACAAATCAGTGCTGACTATATGGATGACTGGGCTGTGATCTCAGGACATAAGAGAGGATAAGTACAATGCAGCGTTATTTTGTTTCTGATGATGCGACAGATTTTCGTGATCGCATTGTGATCATGGGTGATGATTATCACCATATTGTCCATGTGATGCGTATGCCCGTAGGGACTCGTGTGGAAATTGGACATAATGGGAAAATATACATTGCTGAAATTGATGAAATCACTCTGGATCATGTTGATCTACATGTCGCAGAGAAACTTCAGACGCAAGACATCGCATTTCAACTTACCCTGTATCAAGGATTGCCAAAGGGGGAGAAAATTGACCTGATTTTGCGGCAGGCGTGTGAAATTGGTGTGACGCGTATTGTGATTTTTGAGGCAGATCACTCCGTTGCGAGACTGTCTTCAGATAAACGTGAAGGGCGGCTTGTGCGCTGGCGTAAAATTGCAAAAGAAGCTGCAGAACAGGCGAAACGTACGCGCGTGCCAGATGTGCACTTTGTTTCTTCGCTGGAAATTGCACTTGCAACGGATAATTCCTCACTACTCCTGGTGCCGTATGAGTTGCAAGGGCATGCACTTCCATCGATTCGGGATGTGCTTGCAGCACAGTTGCCTGTGCTGTTGCCTTCTCATGAAAATCAACCGTTGAGTATTAGCTTTGTTATCGGTCCTGAGGGAGGCTTTTCATTACGTGAGATCGAGTGGTTTTCTCAACAGCGTGTTGGGCATTTGTTGACACTTGGCGCACGCATCTTGCGCACCGAAACTGCTGGCATCGTGGTGGCGACAATTATCCTCTATGAATTGAATCAAATGGGAGTGACGTGAAATGGAACGCAGGCAGACCGTGGCATTTCATACGCTTGGCTGTAAGGTGAATCAATATGATACAGAATCCATTTGGCAGTTGTTTGCTGCTCGTGACTATGAGCAAGTCGACTTTGAACAACATGCAGATGTATACGTCATCAACACGTGTACAGTGACTCATGAAGGCGATCGTAAATCGCGTCAGATGATCCGGCGCGCAATTCGGATGAATACAGATGCAGTTGTTGTTGTCACAGGCTGTTATGCACAGATGGCACCTGGTGAGATCCTTGGCATCGACGGAGTGGATCTCGTTGTTGGCAACCAATTTCGCAGTCAAATGATCGACATGGTAGAGCAAGTGGCACGGGATCGTAAGCCGTTTAGCGCAGTTGCACCTATTTTATCGCAAACAGAGTTTGAGGATATGGATGTTCCGTTATTTAAGGGACGAACGCGTGCATCACTAAAAATCGAAGATGGGTGCAATCATTTTTGTACATTCTGCATTATTCCCTATGCGCGTGGTCTTGTTCGCAGTCGCAAGCCTGAGAGTGTCATTGCACAGGCACGAAGACTCGTGGCTGCAGGGTATTATGAGATTGTTCTTACTGGTATACATACAGGTGGATACGGAGAAGATCTAGAAGGCTATACTCTTGCGCAGCTTTTGCAAGAACTAGAGCGAGTAGATGGTTTATATCGCATTCGCATTTCTTCTATTGAAGCGAGTGAAATCACACCTGAGGTGATCGATGTGTTGCATCGGTCAAAGAAAATTTGTCGACACCTCCATATTCCTTTGCAGGCAGGACACAGTGAAGTTTTGCGGCGCATGAATCGGCATTATACGATCGAGGAATATGCGCAAAAAATATCTGAAGTGAGACGCGTATTGCCTGAAGTTTCCATCACTAGTGATGTCATTGTGGGGTTCCCAGGTGAAACGAATGATTTTTTTGAAACCACAGTAAACTTTATTTCAGAGCAAATGTTTTCCGAGTTACACGTCTTTCCCTATTCGAAGCGCATCGGTACTCCGGCCGCCAAGTTTACCGACCAAGTGCAAGAACGTGTCAAGGAAGAACGTGTGGCGCGCTTAATTGACTTATCGGAAGAATTGCAGCGCGAATATAACAAGCGTTTTCTTGGTAGAGTATTGCAAGTGATTCCAGAAGAGATCAAGTTGATAGACGAGCAAGAATACCTTGTTGGGCATGCGGATAATTATATGAAAGTGGCATTCGTGGGTTCTGCTACGTTACATGGTGAAATTTGTGAGGTGCGCATTATGCACACTGGCGCAGATCTTTCATTTGGGGTTATTGAGTCTGTCGTCACAGGCATGAACCAAGTGGCATACAGCGGATGAGAGTCTCGTTG
Organism: Bacillota bacterium; assembly: GCA_021821085.1. Taxonomy (GTDB): domain Bacteria; phylum Bacillota; class Bacilli; order Alicyclobacillales; family SLC66; genus Sulfoacidibacillus. The sequence continues at coordinate 39,590 of JAKACV010000008.1, forward strand.
TTTTTTAAGATAGACAGCAATGGATAAGGGAGGGTGCTTGATGAATTTGCAAATACGCGTCGCGGGTGGATTGGTGTATCGTTTTATTGATGGGGAACCTCAGATCTTATTGATTGAGGATCGATTTTCACACATAACTTTGCCAAAAGGACATGTTGAGGCAGATGAACTTTTAGAAGAGACAGCTTTACGTGAAATTGAAGAGGAAACAGGGATAATTGGACGTATCGTATCTCCAATTGGAAAGGTATCTTATACGTTCACGCACGAGGATGAAACAGTTCGAAAGGATGCATATTATTATTTGGTTGAGGCCATTACTGATGAAATTTTGCCACAGTTTACAGAGATTAAGGGTGTGCGCTTTGTCTCAGCGGAAGAAGCTGAACGTATAATGAAAGAACAAGGCTATGAAAACAATTTCGCTATATTTACCACTGGACTCGATATGGTTAGACAGGAGGCGCTATCAGGTACGCTGCTTGCGTCTATGATTGATTCTACCTTACTTGCGCCAACCGCATCTCCTACGGAAGTTATTCGTTTATGCCGGGAGGCGCGGACCTATCAATTTGCGAGTGTGTGTATTAATCCGATTTTCGTCCGTTTAGCGGCGGAGCACTTAGGTGGAAGTCCAGTTAAGGTTTGCACAGTCATCGGATTCCCACTCGGAGCGACGAAAACAGAAGTGAAAGTTGCCGAGGCGCTACGTGCACTTGCAGAAGGTGCAGAGGAACTCGACATGGTCATTCCCCTTGGGTATCTAAAAGCAAATGATGTGTTGCGTGTAGAAGCAGATATTCGAGCGGTTGTGGAAGTCGCAGCTGAACGCGCGCAAGTAAAGGTGATCTTGGAGACGGCGCTTTTGACGGATGATGAAATTCGTGCAGGTGTCCTTTGTGCGATTCGTGCGGGTGCACAATTTGTTAAGACATCAACAGGGTTTGCAAAACAAGGCGCGACAGTTGAAGCGGTTTGTCTTTTGCGGGAAATCGTTGGCGATCAATTGGGCGTAAAAGCCTCGGGGGGCATTCGCACCCGTTTCGATGCAGATGCCATGATTGCAGCAGGGGCCACGCGCATTGGGACGAGTGCAGGTGCAAAGCTTGTGATTTCGAATCTCGCACCTGCTTGGTCAGTGTGAAAACCTGATGGAGTATTACAAATCAACGGGGCGATCGGGTAGAATACGCTCCAATACCCACGCGATTTGTGAGATGAAGGGAAGCGCAAGCAACGAAGATATGATGTTGAAGAGAATGTGGGCGAGTGCAACTTGCGCGCCAATATCGTTGGTCAGTTGCTCGATTGCAGCCGTAAATGGATGCAAAAAGAGCATGAATAGGGCAGCGCCCGTTACATTGAGGAGAACGTGTGTGGCGGCCACACGTTTGACAGGTCGCACACCTCCGATGCTGGCTAATAGTGCTGTTGTGCATGTGCCAATGTTGTTGCCAAACACGATCGCTGTGGCTCCGAGCAATGACAATGCGCCTGTTTTGGCGAGCGTGAGTGTGAGTGCCGTGGTTGCAGAACTGCTACCGATAATCGCTGTGATGGCTGTTCCTGCGAGCAGACCTGTTATCGGATGAACTTTGGCAAGCAAGAGCCAGTGGGCAAAAATAGGTGCAGCAACGAGAGGGGATGCGGCTGTGGTCATCAGATGGAATCCGACAAATAGAGTTCCGAACCCGATCACGCCAATTCCAAGGTGGTGCAACTGCGATCTGGATATGTCTGCTTTTTTTTGTGCCATACTAATAAAGTATAGAACAACACCTGCTAAGATCACATAGGGTCCAAAACGAGCAACATTGAGTGAAAGTAAGCCTATTGTAAAAGTGCTCCCGATATTCGTACCAAGAATGATGCCAATCGTGTCTGTGAATTGTAAAGTATTCGCGGCCACAAGTCCCATTGAGATGATCGTCACCGCGGCGCTGGACTGGGTAAAGAGCGTAGCGATCATGCCTGTGAGCAGTCCGCGCAGTGGCGTCTTTACCAAACGTGAAATAACGCGCTCCATTTTACTCGATGTGGCCTGCGTAAGTCCGTGTCGCATGGTAAGTAAACCAACAATAAATACGCAAAGTCCGACGAGAATCATTACGGCGGTCTTTAACATTGAGTACGACATCACATAAAGCCCCCCGTGCGTTCGAATCAAAGGTTATGTCTATGTTTATGCGGACAGACATCCGTATTTGCACACACGTGGGTAAGAGAGAGGACACAATATGGTACAAGTATATTTAAAACGTCAGCGTAAGCGTCGATTGGAGATGGGACATCCGTGGATTTATCGTAATGAAATCGAGGAAGTGCGTGGTGATCCGGAACCAGGCGGTTTGGTTATTGTGAAGAATCATCAAGGGCATGAACTGGCAAGTGGTTTTTGGAATCCCATTTCACAAATTGCGGTGCGTATTGTCTCGTATGACACGTCAGAGCGAATTGATCGCCAATGGTTGAAACGCAAGATAGGACAGGCGTGGTCATACCGAAAACGCTTTTTGGCGCAAACGGATGCCTGTCGAGTTGTGTATGGTGAGGCTGATGGGATCCCTGGTGTTATCGTTGATAAATATGGGAGTATCGCCGTTGTCCAGATTCTCTCACTCGCTATGGATGTACGGCGCGAGTGGCTTGTCGCGGCAGTTCAAGATATTCTTAGTGTCACATCGATTTATGAGCGTAGTGATGCACCTACGCGTGTCCTGGAAGGGCTTGAACCGGTTGTTCAGTGTTTGTTCGGAGATTGCCCGGATGAAGTGGAAATTCAGGAAAATGGGATATTTTATTTAGTTGATATAAAAGACGGACAAAAGACGGGGCATTTCTTCGATCAGCGGGACAATCGTCTAGCGCTCGCGCCGGTCGTTCGCTTTGGGGCACAAGAAAAAACGAGGCCCGATCAAAGATTCCGTGAAGACCAGGCCAATCAGCCCGTGGCGTCTCATGCGACATCTACGCGCATTGGGGCAACAGTTTTAGATTGCTTTTCACATACAGGTGCATTTGCATTGAATGCAGTGCGTTTTGGTGCGCAACAAGTCACACTGGTAGATTCTTCGGAACGTGCAATAGAGCAGGCGCAAAAAAATGCAGAGCGTAACGGGTATCGTGATCGCTGTGAATTCGTCACAGCTAACGCCTTTGACTTATTGCGTGAATATGAACGGAGCAGTCGGCAATTTGATGTCGTTATCCTTGACCCACCTGCGTTTGCTAAGAATCGGGCTGCCGTTCCCAGTGCGTTACGTGGATATAAGGAAATTAATTTGCGCGGGGTAAAGTTGATTCGAGATGGTGGATTTCTCGTCACTGCATCTTGTTCATCACATGTGACAAAAGACGAGTGGTATGAAGTGATTGCAGAGGCAGCGCAAGATGCGCGCAAGATTTTACGTCTTGTTGAGTATCGCAGTGCAGCAAAAGACCATCCGCAATTAGTTGGGATGGCTGAAAATGACTACTTGAAGTTTGCGATTTTTGAAGTGAGATCGCGTTAAATCTACATTTGAAAGAGTGCGGATCCCCACGATAATCCTCCGGCAAACGCTGTGAACATGATGCGGTTTCCAGGCTGAATATGGCCAAGCCGCATCCATTTATCCAGTGTGATCGCCATCGAAGCGGCGGATGTATTGCCGTATTCCTCAAGACTGAGTGCAACCCGGTCACTCGGGATGCCAACGCGCTCACCAACGGCTTCAATGATGCGCAAATTTGCCTGATGTGGGACAAGCCAATCAATTTGTTCTGCAGGTAACTCTTGGCGAGTGAGAATACGCTTTACGCTGTCTGTCATGCCGTTTATTGCCGCTTTAAACATGGCGCGTCCGTCCTGCCAAATATACGGAGTTACTTCGTCGCGGTCGGTTAATGTATCCAGCCATTCTTTTGGTGCGGAGGGACGTGGACAGATGGCAACATTAACACGTGTTCCATCTGAGCCAAGATCGAAGTCGATGAGACCTTTGCGTTTACCTTGTTGTGGAGTTGCGCGTAAGATAGCTGCTCCTGCTCCGTCGCCAAATAAAATACAGGAGTTGCGGTCGGTGTAATCTACATAGCGAGTTAATCCTTCTGCCGCGATAATTAGGGCAGTCTTATAGGCGCCTGTTTGCAAAAATTGTGAACCTTGTACAAGTGCAAATAAAAATCCTGCACATACCGCATTTGTATCAAAGGCAGCCGCATTGCTTGCACCAATTTCCCTCTGCACCATGCAGGCTAGTGGGGGGAAGATGAGATCTGCTGTAATCGATGCGGCGATAATGAGATCGATTTCTGTTGGATCAATCCCTGCACTTTCAATTGCTCTTTTCGCAGCTTGTACTGCGATGTCTGTTACTGGTTGATCATCGCGAAGGCGTCTGCGCTCCCGAATGCCTGTACGCGTAAAAATCCATTCATCATTTGTATCTACTAATTTTTCTAAATCTGAGTTTGTTATGACTGTGTCAGGTAAGGCAGACCCTGTACCGACGATCGAGACGTCGTATAATGTCATTTAGTATCAGCTCCTAATACTTCATGATAATGTTTGGTCTTATTGTACAGTGTGAACCTTGTTTTGCAAAGGATAAAAAATCGCGTTCCGCTCTGAATGACAGAGCGGAACACGAGTGTACGTCATGAGCCAGGAGATAAAAATCGACTATCTCTTTTGGCGCCCTGGATTGATGACGAAATCTTCTGCTTGGCGAGAGCGAATAGCCTCCGCATTGACTTGTTTTGTCTTGTCCATGCGCAATGCAGACGGGAGATTGTTTCCGCGGTGAGTATTTCTCGGGTCGATCCCCATAGCTTGTTCTGTTCCTTCGTTTTGTGCAGATGTGTCATCCATTTGCAGTCCCCCTCTTTTATTTTTTTGCCGAACTTCTATAACGTGAACAGAGTGAAGGAACCTTATGTATGTTCACCCTGATTATATTTTCGCAGTTCGATTGCACGTTTGTGCATACCGCTATCAATTTCTTGTAAAATCTCGAGACTAGGTTTCGTATTGATTTCTAAAATATATGGATGCCCTTTCGGGTTCAAACCAAAATCAATCCCATACAATGTGTTGGTATAAGATTTGCAGATCCCCTCACCAAGGGTATTACTTACATCATATAGTTTCCGCCGAATCGATAAGGCTTTCTGTTCATTTAGAGGATAACAACTGTCCAGATAATGCGCGAGTGTGTCGATGGTCCCACCTTGTTTCACATTCGTAATGAACATATGAGTGGGGGCAATTTTCACGAATGCGCCGGTCACTTCGAAATGGTCGCGTTCATTTTTTTGAATAATTATACGGATATCGGCTGCTCGTCTATGCATGCGCTGCAAAGGAATATAGCGTTGCACAATGCAACGTTCACGTCCTGTAAAAACGGGTAACTGGTTGCTCAAGTCGCGAAAATGAGCAACGCGATAACGTTTGTGCATATCCCGCCAAGTGAAACCGCGATGACGCTTGTGTACAAATACGACCTGACTCCCCCCTTCTCCAAGTTCTGCTTTTACGACCGCGCGTCTGTAGGCTTGTAACATGGTGGCCAGCGTGGACGGTGTAAAAGGATGCGTCTCGGGCAAATAGGGTCGAAGCTTTGTATCTTCTTTAAGAATGCAGTATTTTGCCCATTTGCTAATGGGAATCAGGCGTAAACTTGCCATCGTTCATTCCACCCCATAAGTTGGATTTCTAGATGTGTGATTCTTTGATGCCGGAATAAAGCAACCAATTGATCAGGATTACGCGTAATTGCCGTTTCCGTGAAATTAACATAGTGGCCATTTCTTTTCTCATCAATGCGCTGTAGAGTGGATCTGGGTTGTGAGCAAGCAGTTGTTCAATCCTTGAATCGGGGATGGCTGCGATTTCCTCCGCGGCGGCAAGAAGGCGCTCTGGTTGAATAAACTGGAGCCAACCTTTGGGAATGTGATAAAATTGCCACACTTGTCTCCAATACAAATGAGTCCAATCACCCGGTCGCCATTTGCGATCGCATCCATACGCACAGTAGGCATGATCGATCAAATACCAGTTGTACTTATTGTTTTCACGGTATAAAATAATGTTTTTTCCTGAACCACGATCAATATTTGTCAACCAGACGTCAAATGCAATGACATCGAGTAAACGGTGAAAGTGGCGCACGTACTGCTCTGGATATGCATGAACCTCTTCTGGTGCATGGCACCAACTGTGTAATTGAACGCCCTCTTTGGGTAGAGACACAATTCCGTGAAGTCGTTCATTCCCATCATCTAGTTCAGCGAGTTCTACGTTAGCGCAGGGATAGTGCAGATAATCTGCCAATTGTTTGGCAATCCATTCATTTCCGATTATCGGCCCCGCATCATACCATTGCTTTGGATACGCAAATTTAAAGAATCCTTTTGTCCCCCTCTCGTTGCGCACCCGCCAGACTTGGCCTTGAAGTTTGTTTTTCCATTTGTCAAGTAACTCCCAGGAAGTTGAAGTCATTTTGTTTACCTCTCATTTTCTATTGTTGGAGTGAAGGCTGCATGTTTGCCTGCATGTATTTCTTCATGTTGTGCGGCGATTTGTTCCCAGGTAAATTGCTTTGCAAGCGCATATGCTGCATAGCGACGATGTAGTGTTTCGTCAGGTTTTTTCCATACTTTCTGAACGGCGCGACCGATCTCCCTTGCAGTTGATTGGGTGATGACACTGGCGGTTTTCTCTGTTACAAAATCGGATAATCCGGTAGAAGCCGTGGAAACAAGGGGAGTGGCGGTTCCCATTGCCTCAAGTGCTACAAGGCCGAATGATTCCTTGCGGCTTGGCACGATTACGATGCCAGTGTGCTGCATGCGCTTTAAGACTTCTTTATGTGGCAAGGAACCTAAAAAACGAATATAAGGTGTGAGATGCAGTTGTGATACTTCTCGACGCATAAGGCCTGTGTAGTCTTTCCCTCCTTGACCAATGAGATCGAGTTGTACCTTGCGATTCTCCTTTTGTAGCGCAGATAATGCTTGAATGGTCTCAAGTGCGCATTTTGAGTGAATGAAGCGACCTACAAACAGAAGACGGTGTAGTGGTCGTTCATTCCATATTTCTGAATGACGTGCGATCGTTGCTCCGTTTGGAACAACATAAGTTTTTCTGGATGCGGCTTCATATTTTGCTGTGAGTAATAACGCTTGCCACCGACTTGGGGAAATCACATGATCAGCATGTTCAATGAGGTGACGTTGACGTTGTTCCATTCGTTTATGAGTAGAGGTTTGGACACCTTCTTCGGAGATGAGCGAATGACACGTATACGTAACTGGAACGTTGTATTTGTCTACAAGAGCGTCGACTAACTCGTCTCCCTGAATGCTGTGCACATGAATGAGATCCGGATGAATATTCATTTTACGCAAATGATGGAGAATCGGATCTGGATAAAATTTTTGCGTGCGTTTCGAGAAATATTCTGAGTCGCAAGGATATTTAAAGATGCGCATTTGCTGTTTATTCACTTCTTCGATGCGACCTGTTGCACCTTTTGTAAGGACAATGATCTCGTGTCCACGCGCGGCCATCGCTTCAGATAATTGCGTCGCCACGATGCCAAGTCCGCCAATAATGTGTGGCTCGTATTCTGTTGTAATAACCGTAATGAGCATGTGTGTATCACTCGCTTTCGCGTTCAAAACTGCTATGTGTCGCTTAGTTAATGGTTATGAATGACATAGGAGGTCAGTGCAATGGAATCCCGAATTAGTCTGATTTCTCCGGGAGAAGCCTTTCTCCCCCCTTATCCGTGCACATCTGTTGAAATTTATCTCTATCATTTATGGCGTGCGATGGATTCTGGTGTCGACGTGAGTCTATATGCGAAAGAATCAATCATACAGCGAAGTGAAGGAGGTGAAAAAAGAATTCGGCTGCCAGGTGCACACGGTGCGAACTATCTTGATCGCGTATTGGAAAATTGCGCGCTGGCTGAGGATGACATCCATCATGGGGCTGCACAGATTATTCAAATCGACAATCGTCCAAGCTATGTACCAAAAGCTAAACTTGCATTGCCGCAAGCGAAGGTCATTCTTGGGTTGCATTCACTTACTTTTTTAGAGAAAAAGCGAATCGACAACCAGGATGCTACAGTAGCTCTGAATGCGGCTGATTTAATTGTTGTGAATAGCCAGTTTATCCAACAGGAATTAACGAACCGGTTCTCACTTGCCGCAAAGAAGACGGTCGTTATTTATCCAGGAGTGGATGTGAATGGGTTCCACCCGGTCAGTGGCAAACGTGAGGAGCGCGCTCGCGTTCAGATCCGACGTTCCCTGCGTGCTCATGATAACGACATCATTGTGTTATTTGTAGGGAGAATAATTGCACGAAAGGGAGTTGACGTGGCGATTCGGGCACTGCAATTGGCGCGTGACAGCGGTCGTGTAAACGTGAAACTTTGGGTTGTGGGGACAGCGCCCAAAGTGGCGGCAATCTATGTGCGACGATTGAAGCAACTCGCCGTTAAACTTCCTGTCACATTTATTGGGTACCAGGATCGGGAACAGATTGCCATGCTATTTCGAGCAGCTGATGTTTTTTTGTGTCCATCGCAAAAAACGGAAGCTTTTGGACTTGTCAATCTTGAAGCACAGGCGAGCGGTCTGCCGGTCATTGCCAGTGCGGATTGGGGGATTACAGAGGCAATCAAGGAAAATGTAACAGGATATCTTGTCGTCGATTACGATCAACCAAAGGCATTCGCAAAGCTGATTACTCGTCTCGCATGTGACAAATCACTACGGACACAAATGGGGAGAGAAGGACGTAAGTACGTGGAAGAACACTTTACATGGGAACATACGGCGCGACGATATTTAAAGGAATACAGGATCCTTCTCAGCTGAATTGAATTTTTATTCAAAATTTTGATTGGAATATTGACAGATAATTTATCGTCATGTAAGATATTCTGTAAATAAAGATAACATTAAACGTCACTAAACATAACGGGGGGAAGACGATGATAAACTCGGGTGATGTCGCCTGGATTCTTGCTTCATCAGCGCTTGTCCTTGTGATGACGCCAGGCCTCGCATTTTTTTACGGTGGACTTGTACGCAATAAAAATGTCATCACCACGTTGTACCAAGTCTTCGCGGTCATGCTGATCGTCTCCGTTCAATGGGTCGTTTTCGGCTATAGTTTAGCGTTTGGACCGGATGTATTCCACGTCATTGGCGATTTGCAGTGGGCATTTTTCAACCACGTAGGCGGAGCGCCAGATCCGAATTACGCCCCCACTATTCCTAACGAATTATATGGAACGTTTCAGATGATGTTTGCAATCATTACCCCAGCGCTAATTGTTGGTGGATTAGCAGAACGTGTGAAATTCTCATCATTTCTTGTCTTCATTACGCTTTGGGCCACTTTTATTTATGATCCGCTGGCGCATTGGGTATGGGGAGTAGGTGGTTGGTTGCATAATATGGGGATATTAGATTTCGCTGGTGGAACAGTTGTGCATATTAGTTCTGGAATATCCGGACTTATTTGTGCGATGTATCTTGGCAAACGAGCAGAGCATGGATCGTCGTCGATTAAAGCACATAATGTTCCGATGGTACTGCTTGGTGTCGCGTTGCTTTGGTTCGGTTGGTTTGGCTTTAACGCAGGAAGTGCAGCCGCTGCAAATGAGCTTTCTGTAAATGCATTTTTGGTTACAAACACAGCGACAGCCGCAGCAGCGCTTGCTTGGATGCTTGTTGAGCGTATGATGACTGGGCATGCGACACTTGTTGGAGCTGGCGCAGGTGCTGTGACTGGTCTTGTTGCAATTACTCCCGCTTGTGGTTATGTAAATGTAGAAGGAGCGCTTATTATCGGCGCTTTAGGAGGAGTCATCTGTTATTTCTCATCGACGCTGTTAAAAGGGCACTTTGGTTATGACGATGCGCTTGATGCTTTTGGCGGGCATGGAATTGGGGGTACATGGGGGGCTCTCGCCACAGGGCTTTTTGCTACTGTGTCTGTCAATTCTGGCGGCGCAAATGGACTGTTTTACGGTAATCCGCATCAAGCGCTTGTTCAGGTGATCGGCGTTGCTGCAACATGGGTGTTCTCCGCTATCGGAACCTTTATTTTATTGAAACTGGTCGACCTTGTCATGGGATTGCGTGTTACTCCAGAAGAGGAGAAAATGGGTCTTGATATTGCACTGCACAATGAAAATGCGTACCCTGAAACACTGACTTGGGATGTTGCGGCGAGTGTGCTTGGGAGCTTAAAGCGCCCTGCATCAGCGCCAGAGTTGCATGCGGAAACTGGATCGAATCTACGGGATTTTTCTCCCTCTAAATAGGTAAGTAAAAATAACGTTACGGTTTAAAACGAGCAATCCGCTACGAGATAGGGATTGTTCGTTTTATGTGTGATAATAAAATATCGTTGTCATTGAAATGAGTGATTATGTTACTATTATGATAGGTAGATAGTGATTGCAGCGTGTTGAAGAGAGGGGTAGCGCTAACTTGTTTACGACGATTCATGCGCACAGAGCACTGATGCTGAGGTGGCATGGGTGAGATCTTATGTGTTGCCTCTTTTTCATGCGCGACAGTGGTTGGCAGGAAGTCAGTGGTTACTCTTTATGTTTGCAAATACAGTGGTCATCCCAGTGTCCGTCGGATCTGCGTTACATATGGGACCTTTGCAAATTGCCGGTTTTACACAGCGATCTTTTCTTTATACAGGTCTTGCTTGCCTACTGCAATTATTCTTGGGACATCGATTGCCTATTCTCGAAGGACAGTCCGGCGTATGGTGGGGAGTCATTCTCAGTGTGCTTATTGGCGCAAAGGCCGCAGGTGTACCACTTCTTGTCGCGGGTGGGAGTTTAGAAACAGGGATTGTTTTATCAGGGATACTTATTATGTTGCTTGGTGCGCTAGGCCTAGGACGATTTTTGCGCACGTGGTTTACGCCTGTTGCAACATCAGTCTTCCTTATGCTTTTGGCAACTGAACTAATTTCTATTTTTTTTCGTGGCATGTTAGGGCTTGAAAATCAAACGACCATAGATCTTAAAGTTTCTTTGTTGTCATTGGTATTGATCGTTGTTGTGGTTTGGATTACTGTAAAAGGACGGGGAGCGATTCGTAATTTTGCAATTTTGATTGGTATAGCGATTGGATGGGCAGTGTATCAATGGGGAATTGCTCCGGTGCATGCTGCACCTGTGGCTAGTTTTGCCCAGTTGTTTCAACCGCTCGCTTGGGGGCCGTTTCGCTTTGACACAGGGATCGTCCTTACCGCTGTGATTACAGGACTCATCAACTCGACAAACACAGTGGCAACACTTGAGAGCGTTGAACCACTGTTTGGATTGAGGGCATCGGATGCGATGTATCGACGATCGCTTCTTGTCACAGGCTTTAACACGGTTGTTTCAGGTGCTTTAGGATTGGTGCCTTATGCGCCTTATACATCTTCGATCGGTTTTTTGCGTTCTACTCAAATTTATGGCAAAATTCCTTTTGCACTTGGCGCTGTGATGTTCATGCTACTTGGCTTCATTTCACCCCTGAGTTCCTTTTTTTCTACATTGCCTGTCAGCGTAGGGGATGCTGTTCTTTTGGTAGCTTATTTGCAGCTATTTGGGTCCGCATTACAGAAGGTGGAAGGGATATCTTTTACACCGCGTACGATCTATCGGATTGCTCTACCAATACTTTTGGGAATTGCGTTGCTTGCAACTCCTAGTTCAGCTTGGTTATCTGTACCAAGTGCCATGCGTACATTTATTGGAAATGGATTGCTTGTGGGTGTTGCGATTTCCATTGGCTTAGAAAATCTCGTAAAATGGGATCTGATCGAAAATTCATAAGTAATTGAGACCTGGAGGATATATATGGCGATATATGAAATAGTTAAGTTTCCCGATCCAATTCTCACAACGCCAGCGAGAGCAATTGAGAAGGTTACGCCAAATGTGCTGCGCGTGTTGAATAACATGTATGAGACGATGAAATTCGCGAATGGGATTGGCTTAGCTGCACCACAAGTCAATATTTTAAAACGGATTACGGTTGTTGACGTCGAGGATGGAAAAGGGCGCCTGGATCTAATTAACCCTGTGATTCTTGAGGGAAGGGACGAAGAAATTGGTCCTGACGGGTGTCTGTCGATTCCGGGTCTCTTTGGGGATACGCCTCGCTATCGTTGGATTCGAGTGCAGATGTGGAACGCGAAAGGTGAAGTCGTTGAATTTGAGGAAACAGATTTTCGCGCTCGGTGTATTCAACATGAGATTGACCATCTTGATGGCATTTTGTTCACCTCGCGCGCAGTGCGCTTGTACCGTGAAGAGGCGCAACCTAATTCGCCTGGAAGGAAGAAAAAGAATGTATAATGGGGGAGGTTGTTCGAAAGAGCGGACGAATATGTTGCGTTGCACATCTCTGCTGTCTTTTCGAACATGTACTTTTGGACAACGACTTACTTAAGGCTTTGGAGGTGGGCCGCAATCAAACCAGATAAATATGATGAACGAGAGCGGCCGTTCGAGTTAAAACCTGTTCCTGTTATGATCGGAATCTTGTTGTTGGCTTGTGTTGGATGGCTCTATTTTCATTATCGTCATTCTTTGTCCATTCATCATGCGATTGTTGTTATTCAAACGGCTGGAGTGTATGGGATTTTAGTTGCCATTTTGCTTATGGCTATTTTATGCGTACTGCCAGTTCCTTCTGAGTTTTTGATTGTTGCTAACATGATTATTTACGGTGTTGGGTGGGGACTTTTTTATTCCTGGATCGGAGCGATCATTGGCGCTGTCCTTGCAATGTATTTGACGCGTTTTTTCGGACAGCCTTACGTGCGACGATTACTTCCCGAGAAGAGGCAGCAGCAAGTGAATGAATGGGTGTCGCAGCGTGGGACGCTAGGGCTTTTTGCGCTTCGCTTTGTTCCTTTCGTTCCGTTTCATGCGCTCAATTATATTGCTGGATTGCTTGATATCCAGTTGTGGCCTTTTGTTTGGACAACCGCGCTTGGGATTGTTCCCTTTGATTTGGTGATGGGTGCTCTTTTTATGGGAGTTAGTCACGGGACGGCGATTTGGTATGTTTGGGCGTCGATTCCGTTTGCGATCTTGCTCGCTTTAGGAGTTGTTTTTCGCAAGAAGTGGTTCGTGTCTATGACTGTTGCTTCTGAACTGAAGGAGTCTTCGGAGAGTGGGCAGTCGCCTGATCCTTGACACTTGAGACTTTAAGTACGTAGTATAAATTTACCGCCCCCGTGCCGCATCGAGGGCGGGCGATCATTTCACTCTTTGCTGATAAAACTTTTGATGATGCCATGCCATTGCATGGCCTTTTGCATATTTTCTGGTGTGACATATTGTAGTGCCTTTTTGATATGTTCTGTCGGCAGAGGCTGTTGTGGAATTTGATAGATAGTTCGGTGCGTTCCAGCCATTGTTCCTGGTCGGCGAAATGGTGTTGGCTGACGCATGGCCTGTTGTCCACCGAGATGTTGCATCGGATGCTGTGGTGCAGTGGTTGTGCCAAGAAATTGGTCCAATAAAGAGGGTTCTTTGGATCTTTTCTCTTCACCCGTTTTTACAGTGGTCGCCTTATGAGCAGGAGCGCGACGTTTGATTCCATTGCGGACGAGACCGCTCAGTGCCTGTGTAGACTGATGGTTCATAATATCAAATGCGAGTGTGCCTGCTTTTAACAGAGTATTGAATTTCATTTGTCCCACCCCACAAAGTACTTTTATTGTATCGTATGTTTGATTAACGGACAGGGGATGGACAGGTGCTGACTTTTAAGGAGGAAAAAATGGAGAACCTATCAGAGTTGCGCGCTTGGCATGCGTCTTTACCTGAGCGAATTGAGGCGAGTCTGCGTCAAGATTCTGTGGAGCAAACGTATCAGGTCCTTCATCAGCATCATCGCACGATGCATCGAACGGCCTTTCTACTCGCGCAAAAACAGTTGGCGGTGGAAGGACACCCGTCATTGCGTGCGTCGTATTGTTTTGTCATGCTTGGCAGTGGTGCGCGTAGGGAACAGGCGCTACGAGTAGATCAGGATCATGCGCTGATTTATGTGGCTCATGATTTTACATCAAAGCAACGAGTTCATGATTATTTTTTTCAATTATCAGAGTTGGTATCCGCCTATCTGCACGAGATTGGCTATGCGCTTTGTTCGGGGAATGTAATGGCGAGCAATCCCCGGTGGCGAGGAACGCAAGAGGATTGGTTGCAGCGTCTGGATTTTTATCAAAAAGAGCCCACATGGGAACATATTCGCTATTTACTTATTGCGGCGGACGCCATGCCGATTATAGGAGATGAGCAATTGGTGTTTGCCATGCGTCAACAGGCGGTGGACTACGTGGCTCGGTCTCCGTTTATGCGCTGGAAAATTGCAGATCAAGGCAGAGCAGATAAGGTGATGCTTCCGTTATGGCGCAAAGGCACCGTTTCACTAAAAGAGACACTATATACGCCGCTTGTAAACAGTATTCGATTATGGGCGCACAGTATGGATATTGCGGAACCGTCTACGCGACAACGGATTGAATTAATCTCAAAGAACCGCGGTTGGAGTGCTGAATTGGCACAAGATGCAACACGAGCGATCGCAAGAGTGCTCACTTGGCGGCTGCGTTTGCATGTGGATCAGGCACTTCATGGTGAAGAGCCGACAGATCTACTGCATCTTGAAAAATTGAGTGGGGACGAATGGGAGCAAATGAGGATGACGGTGCGCTTCATTCGAAAACTTCAATTATTAACAGGTAAGCACTTCCACGAACGGAGGAGAGTAGATGGGATTTGAACGCATTCGAGTGTGGCGACATTTGTTTGGCGGGGGTAACGCGTATGGGCGAGTGGAGCAGTTAGAAACATTTCAAGGGCAAGCCGAGTTGCGTAACATGATTCATGAGATGCATGAACAGGGATTATTTGAAAAAAAGCTTATGGAATTGCAATATGTAGCGATCGATACAGAATCGACAGGTTTTTCTTCGCGAGATGACGTTCTGCTATCTGTAGCGGCTGTTCTTTATCCCCGGCCAGATGGTGTTTCGGATGAAATGAGTTTTTCATCTTTTATTAAACTTCTGGATGGAGTTGAAATTTCGCCCGTTGTTCAGGAATTAACAGGGATCACACCTGACCGTTTACGAGATGCCCCTTCGCTTCGTGACGTATTACAGAAATTTGTCGTATTTATTGAAGATCATGTACTCATTGCGCATCATGCGGCGCACGACATGGCGTTTTTAAATGCTGGGTTGCGAAAATTATGGAGTGTAGAGTTAAATTCATCTGTGATTGATACAGGTGAGGTTGCACGTTATTTACATGAATTTAAAAAATATCCAACACTTGATATGCTTTTGAATCTCTATGATATCGAAATTGAGAATCGTCATTCTGCACTTGGGGATGCGTTTATGACTGCGCAAATCTGGAGCAAGCAGTTGTCTATTTTACAAAAGGCCAATATTCATACGTTGGGTGCCTTCTGGGAAACATTCATGCAAGAACGGCAAAAGCGAATTCACTAGGTGCCATTTGCGCTTGTGATGCCAAGTGAGACGTTTAAGGAGCCTTTTTCGATGTGGTCACTGGAGCCTCGTGAGCGGGCACGGCATGCGCTTCACTTGCGTGCACGGATGCCGTGACGCTTCGCTTCGGCCGCGCAAATACGTTACGCACATACCGCACCCGCTCACTTAGACATCCTCAAGCCACGCAAAATCGGCCCCCCCTCGTGACGGCGCCTGTGGATATCCTTCATTCATTGTCTTATTCTCATTCTCTATTACTGCTCCAAGGTACATCACGTCGGGCGCATGGTCAATCGGGCGAATGACGGCAGACCCAACCCCCCCATTTGATTCAGACGTCATATTCGCCGTGATGTTTCTTGGCTTTGCCCATCGCATCAAGAGTATGGAGGAGCTAGATCGGGAGATTCAGAAAGGACGGTATCGAAAAGTGATGCCGCGTGGGAAGAGATTGCCTTCCCATGATCCCGTACGAAGGGCGCTGTGCCAGGTGGTGATTCGGATGAAGGAAGAGCGGCGCACCCTCATGCAGGATGTCAAGGGGCTGTTTGACGCGCGAGAACCGGACGCGTGGAACATTCCGCTTCAAGACGTGATCCAAGAAATCAAAGAGCAGATGCGTTGGGGTTTGGCAGGTCATACGAAAGTCCTCTGGGATACGGGATAGACCGGTCTACAAGCAAACAGATTTCGAAAAAAATCGGTAGCCGAATCTCGTCCATAAACCGCGAAATTTGTCGCATAGACACGGAATCAGGGTAAAGGTCAGCCGTAATTGCGCCGAGAGGCAAGGCGAGGTCAAAGAACTGGAAAAAATTGCATGGTCCCTGCTCGTGATTGCGTGAGGTTGACAGTATTTACTGCTGTGGAATATAATTTGCTGTGATATAGATGTGGCTAATTAAGGTTAGCCTTGCAAGTGTTCGGTGGAGGGAGGGAAACCTGTATGTCCGAGATCAAGATCCGTAAGAACGAATCTTTGGATAGCGCGTTACGTCGCTTTAAGCGTGCTACTGCAAAGGACGGCATCCTCGCCGAAGTTAAGAAACGGAAGCAATACGACAAGCCAAGCGTGGCTCGCAAGAAAAAATCGGAAGCTGCTCGTAAAAATAAGAAGAAATTTTAAAGTGTATGTGAGCGGCTATTGTGCTGCAGTCACCGCACATACGATAAGGGAGCGAACAGGCGCGTGGGATTGGCCGATCGCCTATCTGATGAATTGAAGCAGGCTATGAGGGACAAGGACAAGGTTCGCTTGTCCGTTTTGCGATTAGTTAAATCAGCAATGAAGTACCAAGAGATTGATGCGCATCATGCGCTAACGGATGAAGAAGTGCTCGCCGTTATTCGCAAAGAGGTAAAGCAGCGCAAGGATGCGCTGGAGACGATAAAGGGGTCTGATCGGACCGATTTTAGGGCTTCACTCGAATCAGAACTTGAGGTCTTATATTCTTATTTGCCAGCGCCACTATCTTTAGATGAGCTTCGCTTGCTTGTAGTGGAAGTCGTTCGTGAAACAGGTGCCTCTTCGCGAGCGGACATGGGAAAGGTTATGCCTCTCGTTATGAATCGCGTCGGTTCGAGTGCTGAAGGAAAGACAGTGAGCAAAGTCGTGCAGCAGATTCTTTCTGATTTATCCTAAACGTGCACGTTGTAGACAACTGATACTTATTGATAGTAAAAGGCGACCCTTTTGAGGGTCGCCTTTTACTATACGGCATATCTTGCTCGATTTTGGCATAAACGTCTTTCGAGGAGGGATGTCCGTGAAACGTAGGTGGCGAGATAAGACAGAGCGCATGGCGGCTGATCTTCTTGAAGTACCAAAGGACACCCTGTTACACGTGCCTCGAGTCATGCTTGTTGGCAATGAACAAGTGGTCGTTGATAACTATCGGATGATTATTTCGTTCGAACCAAGCCTAATTCGGATTGCTCTTGCCAAAGGTGAAGTAGCGATTAAAGGGGACCGATTAGTGCTAAAGGTGATCGTGCCAGAACAACTTGTCATTGAAGGCACCGTATTTAGTGTGGATTTTCATTGAGGGGGGGAAAACAGTGGCGATACGCATCGCAGAATTTTTAAGCGGTTCCGTGCGTGTGCTTATCTTAAATGACCCGAGTCGGGCCGTACTATCGGCTTTAGTTGCCCGCGGATTCCCCCTTTATGACGTGGAGTATATTGCGGTCGACCAGTATCAACTTACCTTGGGACTGTCACATGTTCTTGCGCTTGTACAAGCAACCCGCCATGTAACTGCAAAGGTGCGATTTGTACGCAAATGGGGACTTCCGTTCGTCATTTGGCGTGCGAAGCGAAGAAAGGCGTTTGTTGTCGGCGCTCTTTTTTTTGTCATCGCATTGTACACGCTATCGGGGTTTATCTGGCATGTGCAGATTGAAGGTACGGATCAGCAAGAAGCTGTTCAAGTGGCTTTGGAAAAATTACACATCTATCCTGGTGGATTATTGTATAAAGTACTTGATCAGGATGCAGTGCAATTGGCTCTATTAGACGCGCTCCCAGATCTGTCTTGGGTTGGAGTTCGGATTCATGGTACGTCGATTTATGTACGAGTGATTCCGCGAATTCCAGGTGTAAAAGCACTGCCTTCCGGACCTCAAAATATTGTGGCGAAGGTACCAGGTGTTGTTGCGACAGTTTTGGCAAATAACGGTCAAGCGGTGGTGAAACCAGGGCAGTTTGTTACTCCAGGCACCGTCTTGATCTCAGGCGCTTTAGAAGATGGGAAAGCAGTACATGCAGATGGAATCGTTCGCGGGATTGTCTGGTATCGATCCAATCTATCTTTATCGCAAAAGACGTCAGTTGAACTACTTACGGGGAGTCATGTTCAACATGATTATCTAATGTTTGGTACATTGGCTCTGCAAGTTTGGGGTTTTTCTCATCCACCCTATGCTCATGAAGAAATTCAAAGTGTCGATGTACCGTTAAAATTAGGCGATCTAACGCTCCCCTTCGTTTTGCGTAAAGAAACCGTGTACGAAGTGACGCCACATGCAGAAACCCTCAATGAATCTGCGCTTACTCAACGCGGATTAAAGTTCGCGGCAACAGATGTGCTGGGGCTGTCAAAAGGTGACGGGAAAGTTCTACGGCAAAATGTTTTGCAGCGTAAACTAGAGCATGGTAAGCTATACATGACGATATGGACAGAAGTCCTTCAGGATATTGGGATCAATCAAACGATCTCCCCTCAACCAACGGAATCGGTAAAGAAGAAAACATGATGAATTTAGGCAGCGAGTAGCCAGAGGAGATGGGAGTGCGATTGAGCGAAGAGAGCATAGTTTCGCGAAAGTTTCTCCTGCGTGACAATGAGGAAGCGCGCGCGATTTTTGGACCACAGGATGCGAATGTTCGCATATTGGATCAGGCGTTTGACAGTACGTTGATTAATCGTGGTAATGAATTGAGTGTTCAAGGATCAGTTTCAGATATAGAACATGTCGGAGAACTGATTGGTATTTTCAAACAACTGCTACGAAAAGGACATTCACTCTCTGAACGAGATGTCCACTATGCATTGCAGCTTCAACAAAAAGGGGATTTAGCACATTTGCTAGATCTGTACCAAGAGGATTTAGCACAGAATTTTAAAGGTAAAGCAATTCGCGTAAAGACTCTTGGACAGCGGACATACGTTGATGCCATACGTAAAAGTGATATTGTTTTTGGAGTCGGTCCTGCTGGCACGGGGAAAACGTATTTGGCTGTTGTTCTCGCCTACTTAGCATTAAAACAGGGTCAGGTGAAACGTATTGTCCTTACGCGCCCTGCAGTGGAAGCTGGCGAGAATTTAGGTTTCTTACCGGGTGATTTACAGGAGAAAGTTGATCCCTATTTGCGTCCACTGTATGATGCTTTGCATGATGTGATGGGGTCCGAACAGCTTGCCCGATCTATGGAACGCGGACTCGTAGAGGTTGCTGCGCTTGCTTATATGCGGGGACGGACATTGGAAGATGCGTTTGTCATTTTGGACGAAGCGCAAAATACGACTCCAGAGCAAATGAAGATGTTTCTTACACGCCTTGGATTTGGTTCTAAAATGGTGATTACGGGAGATATTACGCAGATTGATTTACCTCGCGGTAAACGTTCGGGGCTGCGTGAAGCGATGCGAATTCTGGTAGATGTTGATGGCGTTGCATTTATTCTCTTGGACGAATCAGATGTGATTCGTCATCAATTGGTGCAAAAAATTATTCGTGCATATGAAAAGGATGAGGTTGAGCGGGGATGATGAGTCCTAGAAAGTCGAAATCTGCGATGGCCACGCTCATTAAAAACTACGATTTGCGTTTTGGCACGCGTTTTCGAGTTGCAATTTATCTCTTTTTGACTCTAGTTCTCTTCTTTAGTTTAGTTGGAACCGTGTTGCCTGAGCGATATGACTTGTCTTCAGGGCAGGTCAGTCAAGTAACGATTCGAGCTCCGATCGACGCCGTAGATACGTATGCCACACAAGCTGCTAAGCAGGCGGCGGCCGCGCTTGTTCCTGCACGGTACGACATTAATCCAGCGACAGAACAAGATGCTCTTGCGTCTTTAGATCGACTTTTTAATGCTGTGAATATCGTTCGCGGAGAGCAGGCGTTAAGCGCGGAGGCTGCCTTAGGACAGGTGAAGCAATCCGCACCACACAAGCTCCCGCCAGCGGCGATTGCCGCGTTATTACAAATGCAGGGAAGTGTGCTTACGGTTGTCAGCAGTGACTCTGTGCGCATCGTGCAACAATTGCTCCAAAGTAGCTTCTCAGCCCGAGATATGAGTCGCGCATCGTTGATTGTGGATCAACAATTGGTGACGCTTCAGGTTAATGAACAAATGCGCGTGATCATTGGACAAATTGTTGAATCAGTCTTGCAACCGAATCTTGTATACAATCAAATGTTGACGCAAGAAGCGAAATTGGCGGCAGAACGAAGTGTGCCTGACGTCTGGATTAACCGCGGAGACGTCATCGTACGGCGAGGCGAATTGATCACACCGACAATTATGAGCGAACTACAGGATTTAAAGTTGCTCAAAACACAACCTGATTATGGGATCTTTATTGGGTTTTTCTTTTTTATTGCACTGCTTGTTCTTGCTACTGCGTCGTTTATACAGTTGCGTCGATTACGCATTGCGCGAGATAACGTGTATCTATTGCTCTATTCGATCGTAATTATTTTTTCTGCAGGGTTGCTCTTATTGGCCAAATCAGCAGTAGATGTCGGCGTTCCAATCGATATTTCCTATGCGGTACCAGTTGCCATGGCCAGTATGATGCTAGCCATGTTTTTTGGTTCATCGCTCGCTGTATTGTCGTCTTTGTTGTTGTCCATTTTGAGTAGTGCAGTCTTTGGATTTGAATTCCAACACTTTTTCACCCCCCTCATTGGAGCGCTTGGCGCAGTGATGGCCATGACTCGTGTGCAGCACCGCAGTGTATTTATGCGAGCAGGTTTTTTAACGGCAGCCTTAAACGCATGTACGATCATTGTGATGCATTTTATCTTGACCTCAACGGGCTCTGGGTTGCATGAACTAGCTTATGAGGTGATTTACGGTATCGTGGGTGGATTGTTATCTTCTGTGCTTACGATTGGATTGATGCCATTTTTGGAGACTGCATTTGGTGTGGTTACGCATATGGGATTATTAGAACTCGCCAATCCTACTCATCCTTTATTGCGAAGATTGCTACTTGAAGCGCCTGGCACGTATCATCATAGTCTCATTGTTGGAAATTTGGCAGAATCGGCTGCAGAAGCCATTGGGGCTGATCCGTTAATATGCCGAGTAGGTGCCTACTACCATGATGTTGGTAAGATGAAACGACCGTTATTCTTCGTTGAAAACCAAGTCTCGGGGGAAAATCCGCACGATAAGGTTTCTCCGAATTTATCTTATTTGATCATTACCTCACATGTGTCTGATGGCTTAAAAATGCTTGAAGAGTATAAGCTTCCCGCTCCTATACGCGATATATGCGCTGAACATCATGGAACGACTGTGCTATGGTATTTTTACAATAAAGCACTAGAAGAGGACAAGCATCACACACCTGATATGGATCAATATCGCTATCCTGGACCTCGTCCCCAATCAAAGGAAGCGGCTATTGTTATGATGTGTGACGCCGTGGAAGCTTCCGTTCGATCGATGGGGAAACCTACACCACAGCGAATTGAAGCATTGATCCGTAAGATCATGAAGGATCGGTTGCAAGATGGACAACTCGATCAATGCGATATTACCTTTAAGGACTTGGAGCGAATGCTAGAGGCCTTTATGCGTACATTGCAGGGGATTTATCATGAGCGAATCGAGTATCCTGATCCTGCAAAGATAGGGGCGAATCGCGGCAAAGGATAGGTGGAATCTGAGGGGGAGTGGAAACTGATGCAAGAAGATGACCTTGAAGTCTATTTTGCATGTGAAGTGAATGTTTCGGAGTTTGGCGAAGACAGGATCGCGCAAATTGTCCGTGTCGTTTGTCAAGATATTGCGATTCGTGAAGAATTGGCCCCAGCGGAAGTGTCGATTACGATTGTGGATGGTGACACCATCCAAGAATTAAATCGCACGTATCGACAATTGGATCGGGTGACAGATGTCCTGTCGTTCGCTCTTCTTGAGAGCGTGGATGAATCGCTGATTGAAGCAGATGACGACGTGCAGGCAATGGGGGATATTGTTGTATGCTGGCCGCGTCTCTGTGAACAGGCAGAAGAATATGGACATAGTATTGAACGTGAACTCGCCTTTTTAACGGCGCATGGATTTTATCACTTGCTTGGGTATGATCATCAGACAGAAGAGACAGAACGAACGATGATCACGCTACAAGAGACCGTGCTTAGTACACTGGGTTTTGTTCGATAAATGATGAGGGGGCTTGTGCGCAGTTTCCGCTATGCATTTGACGGTATGGCGTATGCCTTGGCGACACAGCGCAACATGCGGGTACACTTTTTCGCTGCGTTTATCGTCATTTTATTGTCTACCGTTGTATCAATCAGTGTTTTGCAGATCATTACGGTGCTCTTCTCCATTGCACTCGTGATTACTCTCGAAATGGTTAATACGGCAATTGAACATGTGGTGGACATGGTGACGGTCGATTTTCATCCATTGGCTAAAATAGCAAAGGACGTGGCTGCTGCGGCTGTACTGATTGCCGCAGTGAATGCAGTGGCTGTTGCTTATCTTATTTTTTATGATAAATTAAATCCGATTCAATGGCGAAGTATGAGTACGTTGTTACAGCCGCCTTTTATCAGTGTTTTGCTCATCAGTGCGCTGTGTTTGATGATTGCTGTTTCAGGTTATGCAGTGCATATTCGATTGCGTGGGAAGGGTGTTCACCCGAGTGGTTCAAGATGATTGGGACAAGTTATTACAGAGTGCGCGTGAGGTAAGGAATAACGCATACGTGCCTTATTCGCATTTTGCAGTAGGTGCAGCGCTCGAAACAGAAGACGGAGCGATTTTCAGCGGCTGCAATGTTGAAAATGTATCCTTTGGATTAACAAATTGTGCAGAACGCTCTGCCGTTTTCCACATGGTGTCGGCAGGCCAGAAGAAGATTCGCTCTGTGGCTGTCATCGCGGATGCTCCGCGTCCAATTTCACCTTGTGGAGCGTGTCGACAGGTGCTGGCTGAATTTGGGCGGGAAGAAACACCAGTTGTGCTCAGTAATTTGGCGGGACAAACCATACGCACAACACTTGGCGAATTGATACCCTACGTGTTTATGAAGGGAGACATAAATGAGCGTGACGAATGATCGCAAATCGGGATTTGCCGCATTGATTGGACGGCCAAACGCAGGAAAATCGACGTTGATTAACCAACTTGTCGGGCAAAAAATTGCCATTATGTCAGATAAACCGCAAACGACTCGCACGCGTATTCGCGGCATACTCACAAAGCCGGAAGGACAAGTGGTATTTCTTGATACGCCTGGAATGCATCGCCCGCGCCATCAATTGGGACAGTATATGATGGAAATTGCAGAAAATTCCATTCGTGAAGTCGATGTTGTGATTTGCGTGACAGATGCCTCATTTGGCGGTACAGAGAAGGATGAGTATGTTCTCGAAAAAATTAGAGAGGCACGTGTTCCTGTTGTTCTTGTTTTAAATAAAGTAGATCGTATCGCGGATAAGTCTAAACTTTTACGGCTTATCGAGGAATATCAGGCTGCTTATCCGTTTGTTGAGATTCTTCCGATTTCGGCAAAAACAGGAGAACAGGTAGATCTGTTGACATCGATCGTCTATAAGTTGTTGCCTGTCGGTCCGATGTATTATCCTGAGGAAGCGGTTACGGATCATCCCGAGCGGTTTATCATTGCAGAACTGATTCGTGAGAAAGTATTACTGTTAACGCGTGAAGAGATCCCTCATTCTGTAGCTGTGGTCATTGAACAGTTAGAATTGCGAGAAGATCGTGATGTTCTCTATATTAATGCACTGATTTACACAGAGAGAGATTCCCAAAAGGCTATTTTAATTGGGAAAAACGGCGATTTACTTAAGCGTGTGGGTATACTGGCACGTCGCGATATTGAAAGTCTATTCGGTTCAAAAGCCTTTTTAGAACTCTGGATCAAGGTGAAAAAAGACTGGAGAAATCGTGAACATCTCTTGCGCTCGTTCGGGTATGAACGTGATTAGGCGTAGCCAACCAGAACCTGCGAGGGTGGCTTCCAACTCTTTCAACGTATAGTTGTAGGTCTGTGACTCATCCTATAAGTAACTGGTCATGCTTTGCCGGTACAGAAAGGATGATTGCGATGCGAGATTTCTTGTGGAAGTATTTTTCCATGACAGGAGAGATCGACGCTTACCTGCTGTACAAAGAACACGAGGAGATTGCCGATCGCGCTGATGTTTTGTCGGCAGAGAGTTTGCTTGTGATGGACAAGGAAAGCGACACAGTTCCGTAGCTTGTTAGATGGCATAAGGAGCGCTCACATGCTGATCCGACTGCAAGGTATCGTGCTAAAAACATATGCGCAGGGAGAGGATGACCGACTACTCGTCCTCTTCACAAAGCAAATGGGGCTCATTAAAACGATGGCGCCCCATGCAGAGCGTCAAAGACACCCGCTTTTTGCACCCACTCAGGTGCTTGTAAAAAGCGACTTTGTCATTCAAAGACATGGCAGCGGGCTGGGCGTGATTAGGCAGGCTGCATTGCTTGATGGATATACTGATTTGCGTTCTGAGGTTGAGACGCTTTCGTATGCGCTCGCCATGCTCGAGTTGATTATGCGAGTTGCAGAAGGTTCTCGGGCGACAGAAGAATGTATAGGTCAGGAGGTGGAGGTGTATGAGGAACTATTGGGGAGCCTATTGCGTTTGCGACAAAATGATTCTGCAAGCATGACGCTATCCTATCTCCAAATTCGCATGCTTGCTCCTCTTGGCATTTCTCTTTCGTATACGCGATGTGCAATTTGCCAGATTGAATTCGATCCGCCTGTGGGGCATTTTAGTTTTGTCTCTGGTGGATTTGTTTGTAATTCTTGTGCGGCTAGACAGCAACAGCGGGGCATATCTATGATTCATCCCAAAGTTCATATGCTGATGCAAAAAATGAGCCGCACCGCAATTATTTCCGTGGGAGAAATTCGAATAAAGGAAGATCTACAGCGACAAATCCGTCATATTACATCACTTTTCTTAAAAGAATATGCAGGAATATCAGTGCGCTCGTTAGATGTGATCGACCAAATACAATAGAATCATAATGTTTCTCCAACAGAAAAAGCCACTCTCGTTTGATAGTGGCTCTTGTTGTCATCGTTCTAAACTCTTTGTTAAGATAGTAAAAATAGGTGCGCAAAGCGATAGTCGGCAAAAATGAAAATCAACCCAGTCACTGCACCTAACCAAAAATAACGACTTTTAAAAGTGGCTATATTCATCCCAAATGGGCTTCCCTTTTCATACGAAAAAAACAGAGCGGATACTAATCCACATACAATAACCAATACAAGCCGTGCTAACATTCTAATTAAGGTATGCAAATGGTGGAACCTACCTTTCTAGTCTACGATTCAATAATAGAATGATTGTACCATGCCGATTTCATTCACGCCAAGGGATGGTTAGAAGGTCAGCGAGGTGAGCAACGATCGAACTGTCAAAACGACAACAGCAAATTGTCGAGATCGTCCGAGATCGCGGCCCGATTACAGGCGAGCGCATTGCGGAAGAGTTGTCCTTAACGCGTGCAACACTCCGACCGGATCTTACTATTTTAACCATGTCAGGGATTCTCGATGCGCGTCCGCGAGTTGGGTATTTTTATATTGGTGATCACCGTGTAAAAGATTTAGTTGGCGATCTCTTTCGCAAATACCTTGTCAAGGATTATAAGTCACTGCCCATTGTTGTTCAAGAACAGACATCTGTTTACGACGCAGTGGTGACAATGTTTCTTGAGGACGTCGGCACACTATTCGTGGTCCGTGAAGAGGGTACATTAGCTGGCGTAGCTTCTCGTAAAGATTTATTGAAAGTGGCAATTGGCCAATCGAACCTGCATGAGATTCCTGTATCGGTAGCAATGACGCGCATGCCTAATATTACGACGATTGATCTCGAAGCCACGATGTACGACGCGGCACGAAAATTGATTGAGGCGGAAGTGGATTCGCTTCCTGTAGTTCGTGTTGATGGGAATCAGCAAGTGGAAGTCATCGGTCGAATCACGAAGACCACAGTGACTCGGTTGATTGTGGAGCTTGGTTCCCTGCGAAACATCTAAACGTTGGAGGTAGTGATACACATGGAATATATTTTGCCCGCGATCGTGTATGTAGTTTCTGACTCAGTCGGAGAAACGGCAGAATTTGTAGTCCGTGCAGCTGCGAGTCAATTTGATCATGGCAATTTCGAAATCAGGAGAATGTCTTACGTCGATTCCGTGCAAACCATTCATGAAATTGTGGACGCCGCAGATGAAGTTGGGGGATTTATTGCATATACATTAATCTTGCCGGCACTACGTGAGGCTATGCGTGCCGAGGCACAGAGAGTCTCAGTTCGAGCCGTGGATATTATGGGCCCCATGATGGGCGCATTTGAAGACGTTTTTAGTGCCACTCCTAAACTCAGACCAGGATTGCTACATCAATTGGATGATGATTATTTTAGAAGGGTGGAGGCAATTGAGTTCGCAGTTAAATATGACGACGGAAGAGACGTTCGGGGTTTATTGCGAGCAGATGTCGTGCTAGTAGGAGTGTCGCGGACATCTAAGACACCACTAAGCATGTACTTAGCACATAAGCGCGTGCGCGTCGCGAATGTTCCGCTCGTGCCAGAGGTGCAGCCACCAGATGAATTATATGATCTGCCATATCACCGCGTGATCGGCCTTACGATTAGCCCGAAGGAGTTAAATGTGATTAGGCAAGAGCGATTGCGTCATCTTGGATTGCATGAGCAAGCTCATTATGCGAGCGAGCAGCGAATTTTAGAAGAACTCAAATATGCGGATTATGTTATGAAACAACTTGGTTGTCCGATCATTGATGTGTCAAGACGTGCAGTGGAAGAAACGGCGAGTATTATATTGAGTTTGATTGAGCCAAGATAGAAAATAAATGCTCACTCTCACAAATGCGGAATTTTTATGTCTTTTGTATAGATTGCATCAAAGCGGAAGGATTATTTTTGATTTATCGCGTACATCTATATACAAGGATGGTGGGAGTAGGTTTAGATCTTGCGAGCAAGAGTTACAATAGTCAAATGTCGAACACTTTGTGGACGATCTTTCATGTCGATAAATTTCTGTGCTCCGATAGCAGGAAAGTGTAGAATCTTGGCGAATAAAGTTACGTATGAGATAAATCGAAATCACTCGCATGAAAACCAGAACCCAAAGTCGCATTGCGCGAAAGGGGATTGTATTCTGTGAGCATGCGCATTCCAGAGGAGTTTCTTACATTATTGCGCGAAAAAGTCGACATTGTGGATGTGGTCTCAGAGTATGTAAGGTTAAAGCGAGTTGGGCGTTCATTAGTTGGACTATGTCCTTTTCATTCTGAGCGCACACCTTCTTTCCACGTTACACCTGAAAAGGGCTTTTATCATTGCTTTGGATGTGGGGTTGGAGGTACAGCCATTACTTTTGTGATGGAGATCGAGCAACTGAGTTTCATGCAGGCCATCGAACGCTTGGCAGAAAAGTCGGGATTGCCAATTCCAAAAGTGGAAGGTGAACCATTAGAAAGTGAAGATCGCAGACGGCGAACTGAGCTTTTTGAAGTAAATGCGTTGACAACTAAATTTTACAATCATATTTTAATGAATCATCCAGTTGGGGCGCAAGGACTTTCTTATCTTTTGGAGCGCGGATTAACCAAAAAAACGATCGTACAATTTCAGTTGGGTCATGCACCAGGGAATGGACGTGAGTTAGTTCGCTTTTTGCGAAAACGAGGGTTCTCGGTAGATGTGCTTGTTGAAGCTGGACTAGGGTTGATCAACTCTGATGGTGAATTATTCGATCGGTTTCGAAATCGGGTGATGTTTCCGATCGGAGATCTGCAAGGACGAACTGTAGGGTTTGGTGCTCGTACTCTCGTAGGGGAAGAGCCGAAATACGTAAATACACAGGAGACGCCCATTTTTCGCAAAGGGAATGTTCTCTATGGTTACCCTCATGCGCGCCAAGGAATTCGAAAGTCAGGTAAAGTGTTGTTGCTTGAAGGATACATGGATGTTATAGCTTTACATCAACACGGGATACCACATGCTGTCGCTTCATTGGGGACGGCACTGACCCAAGAACAGGCGGCTATTTTACGAAGGGTTGTCGCTGATGAAGTGATGTTGCTTTATGACGGTGATATGGCAGGACAAAAAGCTGCATTAAAGAGTATTGAGATCTTACGCGACATGGGAGTTCCAATCCGCGTTGCACAACTGCCAAAAGATCTTGATCCAGATGAGGCGGTGCGTATACGAGGTGAGGATGGCTTTAAAACTGAGATCTTAGATAAGGCCATCAGCGCGCTTCAATTTCAATTACTCCAATTGACGCATAGACATCCGAATCATATGACAAGTGATCGGATCGATTATCTTCGCGATGCGATTCAGATTTTGTCTGGTGAGAGTAGTTCAATTGAACGTGAAGCGATGATTGAATGGCTAAGTAAGACGTATTCCATCTCACTCGCTGCATTAAAAGACGACTTGCAAATGCAATTACGGCAAAAAAGTCAACACGAATATACGAATGCGCGTGTAAAAAAGTGGGATACTAGCACAGGTGTGCGTATAAATACCATATCGGATCAAACGCGATCTGATAATGGTGAACGTTTACCTTTGAAACATGAAGTGGCTGAACGGCAACTTCTAGTTTATATGTTACTCGATTCAGAGGTGGTTAAACAAGTACAAATGAGTGTCCACTCTGAATTTTCTTTACCATTGCATAGTGCGTTGCAAGCTTATCTGTACACCTTTTATGCGGAGCACGAGCGTGCGGATCCAGAATTGTTTTTATCAACAGTCGATGATTCTGCTGTTTTACAGTTTGCGGTTAAGTTACTGCAAGAGGCGATTGGAATCACAGATCCAGAAAAGAAACCTGATCCGCAGGGAGTACGTGATTATATACAGTGTCTTATAGGCTACGATCTAGAGCGCGAAATGACGCGTGTATCAGCTTCGCTGAAGACGGCCATTGAACAGGGGAATTCGGCCATGATGAAGCAAGCGGAGGAGGAACTTTGGCAATTGCGTAATGAATTAGTTCAGCACACCCCAGTGACAGGATCCATGCATACGCCCATTATCGGAAGGAGGAGCGGTCGATGAACAAGGAGTTGCAAGACGATGTGCGTTCAGGACGAACGCTAGAAGATGTGAGGGAGCATTTGCTTGCTTCCGGGAAAAAAAGGGGCGCCTTGGCATACACCGAGATCATGGAACGGTTATCTCCTTTTGATCAAGACAGCGATCAGATTGAAGACTTTTTTGATCAGGTAAACGAACTTGGCATCGAAGTGATTAATGAGGGTGATGACGATCCGCGAGTAAACGACGATATTCCTACAGATATGGAGTTGGCGGATGAGGACGTTCGTCGGGAGGAATTCGATCTAAATGATTTGAGTATTCCTCCCGGAATTAAGATTAATGACCCCGTTCGCATGTATCTAAAAGAAATTGGTCGCGTGCAACTTCTCTCGGCAGAAGAAGAGATAGAGCTTGCAAAGCGGATAGAAGAGGGCGACGAAGCGGCAAAGCGGCGGCTGGCCGAAGCGAATTTGCGACTCGTTGTGAGTATTGCGAAGCGCTATGTCGGGCGTGGCATGCTTTTTCTCGATTTAATTCAAGAAGGCAATATGGGTTTAATTAAAGCAGTTGAAAAGTTCGATTACCGTAAAGGATATAAATTTAGTACCTATGCAACGTGGTGGATTCGGCAAGCGATCACGCGTGCGATTGCAGATCAGGCGCGAACCATTCGCATTCCAGTGCACATGGTAGAAACAATCAACAAATTGATTCGTATCTCGCGACAATTACTTCAAGAACTTGGGCGCGAACCGAGTGCAGAGGAAATTGCGGCAGAAATGGATATGAGCCCGGAGAAAGTGCGAGAAATTCAAAAGATCGCGCAAGAGCCAGTTTCTTTGGAAACCCCCATTGGCGAGGAAGATGACTCACACCTTGGGGACTTCATCCCAGATGATGATGCCCTTGCGCCGGCAGATGCGGCAGCTTATGAACTTTTAAAAGAGCAATTGGAAGATGTATTAGATACGCTCACGGAACGCGAGGAAAATGTCCTGCGTTTGCGCTTTGGACTTGACGATGGTCGTACGCGCACACTAGAAGAAGTTGGGAAAGTATTTGGGGTGACGAGAGAGCGTATTCGTCAGATTGAAGCTAAAGCACTGCGCAAATTGCGTCATCCTAGCCGCAGTAAACGATTGAAGGATTTCTTGGAGTAGGAATAAGTTCGTCATAACGTACACGGTACAAATTTGATCTGACGTGGTCTGATGATGCTGTGTACGTTATGTACGGGTTAGGTTATTATTTGCTCTGTAATTTATTTGTTCCATTAGGTATAATGAAAGAGTTGTTGCGTAAGGGGTTTCATGATGTGCGCCGACTGATCGTTCAGTCGGCTGAAGTTTAAGAATATGAGATGCATGGGGTGACGTTTATGGATTTTGATCTTTCAAAAGAACAGTCAATGATCGTTAAGATGGTACGTGATTTTGCAGAAGGGGAAATTGCACCGAAGGCAGCGGAAGTGGATCGCAATGCACGTTTCCCTGCTGAAACTTTTGAGAAGTTAGGTAAACTCGGTTTGCTTGGGCTGCCGATCAGTGAGGAGTATGGTGGAGCAGGGGGAGACACTGTTTCATATGCCTTAGCTGTCGAAGAAATTGGTCGTGCCTGTGGTAGTACCGGATTGAGTTATGCGGCTCACGTTTCGCTTGGTTGCGGGCCACTTTATTATTTTGGTAATGAAGAGCAAAAGAAAACATACTTGACTCCTCTTGCAAGTGGCGAGGCGCTGGGCTCTTTTGGTTTGACTGAGCCTAATGCAGGATCGGACGCGGGCGGCACCGAAACTCGGGCTGTGCGTGATGGAGACTTCTATGTGATCAATGGAACAAAGGCGTTTATTACCAATGCCGGCTATGCCAAGACGGTGGTTGTGACGGCGGTGGTGGGAAAAGATGAGCGTGGTAAGAACCGCATTGGCGCATTTATCGTACCCACTGACGTAAAGGGATTTTCGATTGTGCGTACCTATGAGAAGATGGGGCTACGCGGAAGCAATACGGTCGAATTCTCACTAGAAGATGTGCGCATTCCGGCTGGAAATCTACTTGGCAGCGAGTCAGCTGGATTTAAGCAATTTCTTTATACATTAGATGGAGGTCGGATTAGCATCGGCGCTCTTAGTGTTGGAATTGCACAATCGGCGTATGATGCGGCATTGCAGTACGCGAAAGAACGTGTGCAGTTTGGCCATTCTATTTCAAAATTCCAAGCGATTCAATTTAAATTGGCTGACATGGCCATGCATATCGAACTTGCACGGAATATGGTGCTAAAGTCTGCATGGCTAAAGGATCAGCACCGTGCCTTTACGAAGGAGTCAGCCATGGCCAAATTATTCGCGTCGGAAATCTGCATGCGTGCGGCTGATCAGGCTGTACAGATTCACGGGGGCGCCGGATATGTTCAAGATTTCCCGGTTGAACGCATTATGAGAGATGCGAAGCTGATGGAGATTGGTGAAGGAACGTCTGAAGTGCAGCGACTCGTCATTGCTCGGCAAATCGGGTGTTAAATGGGTGTTAAATGGGAACGATGGGCTCTTAGTCGTCCAGTGTTCATGCGGATTTACTTTCGTTTTAGCGCTGCCTTTCTATGAGAGGCAGCTATTTTGTTTTGTCTTTGACGTGGTATACTGACACATGGTGATGCACGGTGAGAGAACTTTCATTGCGATTAGAGACTTTAGCGCAACAGATTGGGCATGTGAAATGTTTTGCGGATATTGGCAGTGATCACGCACAGCTTCCGATTGTCATGATTGAGTCAGGAAGAGCACAACGGGCGATTGCGGTAGAAGTGGCGAAGGGTCCCTACGAGGCGACTAGAGAAGCAATTGAACAAGCGTGGTTGCAAGATCGCATTGAGGCGCGGCTGGGGAACGGGTTGGATCCTATATCGAGTGGGGAAGTCGAGTTGGTCGCGATCGCGGGAATGGGTGCACAAACAATGTGGGAGATTCTTACCACTCCGCACGCAGATGAAGTACTAAGCGCGCATGGTGGAGTGAGTTTGGCGTTACAACCCATGGCGCAGGGAGGACTCATGCGTTATTTTGCAGTACAGGGACACTATCAAGTCGCTTATGATCAGCGCGTTGTGGCTCATGGATTGCGCTATGAAGTGATGCGGTTGAACAAAAGAACGCGAGGGGAAAAAGAAGCGCTTGCACCTCGTGCGCTTGAGCTACGTGCAGCATACGATCGTTTGTCACCATATGAGAAATGGCGCTTTACATTTGGCGAGCATGGATTGCGTGATCGTTGCCCACATGTTCTCGCTCATATGAAGGAGGAAGTTGCGGCGTTACAACAGATTCAAAACAGGTTGCGAACTGGACAAACTGAGCGGTCGAAGTCGCGAATTCCTGTGATCGAAGAGGAGCTCGCGGCACTTATGGAACTTATCGGTGAAACGTATGAGATTCCTAGATCAGCGTTTTATTAGCGTACAAGTCCTGGACGTAGTAGAAGCGTCCACATGCTTCCGATGCCAAGGATCCAAAGAGAGAGAAATGCTAAAATTCCTATTAAGGGTAAGTTCATGACTAGCAAAATGGCAATGGCACCGTAAAGAGAGGCGACACGTCCAATTTTACGGCCTGCGAATTCCATGATTGTTCGTCCGATTTTATTGGTCACTATGACCATGCCAGAGACGCCAAGCAGCGCGTACAATAGGAAAACTGCAATCGTTGCTAACCAAATACTTGGTGAAGCATAACTTGCGAAGACAAGCAGAACAGGGATCATGGTAATCGCAAGTCCTGTCGCCAATAAGCGGATATACTTTCTTCCAATTAGGGAGCTAATTCGCTCGTCTCGACCGAAAATGAGACTACCGCCTCCTGCAAATGTGACAAATAAAACGGCTGCGATGCTGGTGTTTAGAAAATATAGGCCAATACTCATAAATGCCGCTAATGTCAAAGTGGTAAAGATTTTTTGGTCTGGTCCTATGGCAAATACCCCTTCAGTAACTATGGAGCCTGGTTCTTGCTTCACAGTCCCGCCAATGGACAGTACAAAAGCAGAGTATGACCCCTTGCGCAAAAGGATATTTCCACCAACGGCGATTATTGAATTTGTGACGACTCCTTCCACAATTACGGGGTGCTGAAAGGCGATTACCGTATCGACGTTTTCTTGCTTAGGGATAATAATTGGGCTAGCAGTTGTGGTTTTTTGTTGGCTCGTATCGGCATAAGCAAGGTGAATGAACCCAAATGACCATATTGCTAGGCAAAGAAGCAATATGCCAACAAGAATCGAACTGGACTTATGTGTAGTTCCCCAAGTCATCTCTTCACCTACTTGTGCGTGCTAAGCGCGTTGCCGACATCCCAAGAAGTCCGGCGATCGTGAGCAGGACAACAGTCACGATAATGGCTTGAATCGGAGGATTGTAGGAGCCACTGAGCGAACTTTGCAGCATCATGGTTTGGAGCCCCATATAGAGTCTCCAGATGGCGTAACCGAATATGCGTCCAGGTGTCAAGAGTAAGAGTAGCAACGGTGACGAAATGCCGATGAGACTCAGGATCATTGCAGTTAAAGCGAGATGATTGCGTCTTTTTACTTGCGCCTCTTTTGTAGCAATAATGATGCGTGAGATAAGGTTACCGGTTGGCTCCACTCGAAATGCGGTGAGTAAGGCCTCCTTAATCACAGGATCAAGTGAATCAGAAGTCTCTTTTTCGTACAGGTCTTGCATTGCGATCCCCCCAAGAATTCTCTACTCAAATTACAGTAAATTGCGTAGTGCTTGCTTTGCATAAGCCAGGCGTGATTTAACGGTTCCTATTGGAACGCCAAGAATATGGGCTATTTCAGAATACTCATACCCATCACGTTCGCGTAGTAAAAGAATAGCTCGATGTGCTGGCGACAATTGGTCAAGCGCTTCTTGAATCACGGTGTGGAGTGAAGGGTCGATTTCACGCTCGGCGAGATCCGCAATGTTTTCAATAGGTTCTGCATAATGCCGTTTTTGTGCTCGTACATGGTCGATTGCAATGCGTGTGACGATCATCGTTAGCCATGCAGAAAATGCGTTTGGATCCTTTAATGTGTGGAGCTTGCGATAAGCTTTGACAAAGGCATCCTGTGTGACTTCTTCTGCATCATGCGGCGAACGCACGACAGCGAACGCCGTTTGATACGCTTGTCGATGACGAGCCGTTACTAATGAGGCAAAAGCCCTTTCATCTCCAAGTTTTGCTTGGCGAACGAGAGCGATAAGGAGTTCGTCATCTCCCGTCAAATTCTCATCCGCCCCCTAACATACATCTGCTACTTGTTTGTTGTTTTTATGTTTGAATTCCGAGTGCTAATCGTAGACCAAATGCCGATCAATCGCTGGATCAAGCGATTAACTGGATTTTTTGCTTTTGCTATGACAAATGTGGAGAATAAACCGACTATGAAACCACCGAGAACATCGGTCGGATAATGCACGCCAACATAGACGCGTGAAAAGCCAATGAAGAGTGCCAGTATACCAAAAAAGATTCCCATCTTCCGGTCCCGCAAGAATGCACCTCCGGCAAGGCCCGTCGAACCTGTGGCATGATCACTTGGAAAGGATGCATCGGCTGAGTGATGTATGAGTGGAACTGTGTGTAAAGTTACAAAGGGCCGCGGCCGGAACCAAATGTGTGAAATAATGATGTTGATAATCAAGCCGAGTACACCTGCAAATAGTGCCGACAAACCTGCTTCACGGTGCATTTGGATAATACTTGGCGTGCGACCAATGAACCAGTACGCGACCAGCAACACAGCGTAGATATAAAGACCACCTTGTGCCAAATCTATCATCAACTCATTTAACCATGGTGTGTAGTTATGCATATGGTAAATCAAAAAATACAGTTGGACATCCCAATTCATTATATCACTCCCTCGTTGATTGCTCATTGATTAGAGACGAAAAGAAAATGGGATTTGTTCACTTCAGCTTTCTGATTTTTATCGTAGGATCTATTTTAATTATCCAAAAAATACATTTGCTTATGACCTTTAGAATATGTTTTAATATTAATTCAGGGAAGTAATCAAGACAATCGTCGGCGCAGTACCGAAAGGTCGCGCGGGAGGAAAGTCCGAGCTCCATCGGGCAGGGTGCTGGGTAACCCCCAGTGGGAGTGATCCTAAGGAAAGTGCCACAGACATGAAGACCGCCGATGGCACACGTTTTTCGTGTGCACAGGCAAGGATGCAACGGTGCGGTAAGAGCGCACCAGCGGTGCGATGACGCATCGGCTAGGTAAACCCCACCTGGAGCAAGACCGCATAGGAGTGCATTGTGGCGGCCCGTCATGCACTCGGGTAGGTTGCTTGAGCGACGTGGCAACGCGTCGCCTAGATAGATGATTGTCACCTCAATAGTGCGAGACGATGGACGTTTGTTTGATGCGAACGAAACATCGTCGCTTGGAGCACGAGAGGAACAGAACTCGGCTTATCGGTTGCTTCTTCTATACGTCAAGCCTGCTAGGGAATACCTGGCAGGCTTATTATGTACGCCTAGCATGAATGATATCTATATTATAATATGGGATCTATACAGTAGCACAATGACATTGGAGGCATAGTAAGATGGAAAACCGTTTGCTTAGTTATGTGTATTTTTTTAACGTAAAGCGAGACTATTTCGAATGTCATGAATATGGCGAATCGCTTTGGCTAGATTGCGGGCGTCCAGAAGTATTGAAGGGTCTTATTCAAGCAGCGATATGTTTGTATCATTTGCAAAATGGAAACGTCAGAGGTGGGTACTCGATGTGGTTGCGCGCTCATAAGTACCTTATCCCGTATTTACCAACGTATGAGTCAATTGATTTAGTGCAACTCTGCGGAGATATCGATAAGGTTTTTGCCTGCGTACCAAAAACTTGGTATGACCAGATTAGAACACCCAAGGAGATCGCAGATTTGCACTTGCCTGTGGTTTACATTACCATTCATGACACAGATCTTTACGCTATACTTGAGACCTTTGTCCCCGTATCACTTGAAGAAAGCAAATAGCGGCAGACTATTTGGATTTTGTGCTTACAATCGTAAAGTATCTCATAGAGCCTGTTCAAAAAGGGTTGAGGTAAGATGCAAGCAGGGGGTTGGTGAAGTCTGGACATGCGCGCGGAGTGTACGATAGGTGGGACATGAGCACGCATGTCCAGCACAAGCCGAAGCCCTGC
>JAKACV010000100.1 GCA_021821085.1 Bacillota bacterium
AGCAAATGGATCCCGAGTTTGTTCGCAGTGAAATTGCCTGTGGACGGGCTATTATCCCTGCTAATATCAATCATCCTGAATGCGAGCCTATGATCATCGGGAGAAATTTCTTGGTGAAAATCAATGCGAACATTGGCAATTCTGCGGTATCTTCCTCCATTAATGAAGAAGTGGAGAAAATGACATGGGCAACCCAATGGGGTGCTGATACCATTATGGATCTATCGACGGGCAAACATATTCACACGACGAGAGAGTGGATTATAAGGAATTCTCCGGTCCCAGTAGGAACTGTCCCCATTTATCAGGCACTTGAGAAGGTTGACGGTGATGCACAAGCCCTTACATGGGAGATTTATAGAGATACTTTGATTGAGCAAGCTGAGCAGGGAGTTGATTATTTTACAATTCATGCAGGTGTTCTGTTGCGCTATGTCCCACTTACCGCCAAGAGAATGACGGGAATCGTGTCGCGCGGAGGATCTATCATGGCTGCTTGGTGTCTAGCACATCATCAAGAAAATTTCCTCTATTCGCATTTTGAAGAAATATGTGAGATTATGAAAACCTATGATATTGCATTTTCTCTTGGCGATGGGTTGCGTCCCGGTTCTATTGCGGATGCTAATGATGAGGCTCAATTTGCAGAACTTGAAACGCTAGGTGAATTGACACAAATTGCGTGGAAACACGATGTGCAAGTGATGATTGAAGGACCAGGGCACGTCCCGATGCATAAGATCAAAGAAAACATGGAACGTCAGTTAGAAGTATGCAACGAGGCGCCTTTTTACACGTTGGGTCCTTTGACAACAGACATTGCTCCCGGCTATGATCATATTACGTCAGCGATCGGAGCTGCCATGATCGGTTGGTTTGGAACTGCCATGCTGTGTTATGTTACGCCGAAAGAACATTTGGGTTTGCCCAATAAAGACGATGTGCGTGAAGGTGTCGTTACCTATAAGATTGCCGCTCATGCAGCAGATTTGGCGAAAGGACATCCTGGTGCCCAAAAGCGAGACGACGCTCTTTCCAAGGCGCGTTTTGAATTTCGCTGGACAGATCAGTTTAATCTGTCGCTAGATCCTCTGAGAGCTATGTCGTTTCACGACGAGACTCTGCCCGCTGAGCCTGCTAAAACTGCGCATTTTTGTTCAATGTGTGGGCCGAAGTTTTGTAGTATGAAGATTACTCAGGACATTCGTGAATATGCTGAAATCCATGGATTGGATGAGGCGGGAGCTATGGCAGCAGGGATGACAGAAAAGGCGGAAGAGTTTCGCGAGACCGGTAATAAGATCTATCGCTAGAACGGGAAAGACGATACAAAATTGCATAGTAGGGAAATGGTGTTCACCAAGTGTCATGGTGAACTTAAAAGGGAAACCGGTGAAAGTCCGGTGCGGTCCCGCCACTGTAAGGGTGAGCTTTGATTGATTACCACTGAGCGTTTGCTTGGGAAGGCAATCGATAGCTGTGACCCCGAGCCAGGAGACCTGCCTTTTCTCTGAACACCTATGAGGGGTAACCATACGTGAGGTTTTACTGCGTGTGGGCTACTTTCTGCAACCTACGGTAGATAGGGAGGTGTTTGTGGGCGACTTCTGTCGTGTGCAAGCACTCTTTTATTATAAAGAGTGCTTTTTTCATGAAATGCCCTCAAACGTCCCTCCTACGAAAATTCATTGGAGGGTATACATGAAAGAGATTACGTTGTTTATTGGTCATGGCAGTCGAGATGCCGACGGAAATCAGGAATTCTTAGATTTTATCGAAGAAATTCGTCGGCAGAAGCCTAAAGAGCATTTTGAAGCATGTTTCCTCGAGTTAACGACACCTACGATTCGTGATGGCTTTGCTGCGTGCGTACAGCAAGATGTACAGCGCATTATCGTCATACCCGTTATTCTTCTTGCAGCCTCACACGTCAAACTCGAAATTCCCGACTTTATAGATGAAGCTCGTCGACAATATCCACATTTGGAAATTGTGTATGGTCGAAATATTGGCCTTCATGAACAAATGATTGATTTATTAGAAGATCGTTTTTACGAACGAACAAGCAGTTTTGCATCCGATGACATCAGGCAAACGTCGATCGTACTTATGGGACGAGGTAGTAGTGATCCTGACGCAAACGGGGATCTATACAAGATTGCCCGTCTTTTATGGGAGCGTACCGGTGTATTAACGGTAGAAGTGTGTTTCACCGGAATTACGTTCCCACGCTTGCCAGAAGGTATTCATCGAGCGCTCTCATGGGGTACAAAGCGCATCGTAGTTGTACCTTATTTTCTGTTTACTGGTGTACTTATTAAACGTATGCAAGGTATTTTACAAGAACTACAGGTAGAGAATCCAACTATCCCGATGTTGATGGCGCCGTATTTTGGCGAACACAACAGACTTGTGGATATTGTGCTGGACCGGCGTGAGGAAGCGCAACGTGGTCAGGCATTTATGAACTGTGATTTATGTAAATATCGCAAAATGCGAACGTATGAAGAGGAGGAGATGCGATGACTGGGTGTGTTTACCTTATTGGAGCGGGTCCCGGCGATCCTGGCTTATTGACTTTGAAGGCTAAACGTTATTTGGAACAGTCAGATGTTGTTATTTACGATCGATTGGTAACAAAAGAAATTTTAGCTTTTGTTTCGAGTCAGGCTGAACAAATTTACGTTGGAAAGGAGACGAATCAGCATACCGTTGCACAAGAAGAGATTAATGCTTTATTGATTGAGAAGGCATTATCTGGGCATATCGTCTCACGACTAAAAGGGGGAGATCCATTCGTATTTGGTCGTGGAAGTGAGGAAGCTCTGGCTTTGGTAGCGAAAGAAATTCCATTTGAAATTGTACCTGGTATCAGTTCAGCTATAGCTGTGCCCGCTTATGCTGGTATACCACTTACGCACAGAACACTAGCTTCTGGATTTCATGTGATCACTGGACACGAATGTTTTCATTCTTCCGAAATTCCATGGGAGACCGTAGCTCTTTCAAGTCAGACTTTAGTCATATTGATGGGTATTGGCCATTTACAAAAAATCGTTAAAAAATTAGCTTTTCATGGTCGGAGTCTGGACACGCCAGTTGCTATTATTCGCTGGGGAACGACTACTAAGCAAGAAGTGATTGTTGGGACTCTGTTAACTATCGCCGCTCTGGCAGAAGAGTTTCAAATAAAGCCGCCATCGGTGATCGTCGTGGGGGAAGTTGTTAGGCTCCGTGATAAATTGCAATGGTTTGAACCGTTGATGGAAGCATCAAGATGAACAGAAGGGAAGGAATTATATATGGAAGGTAAAATTTTGATCGTAGGTTTTGGACCTGGGAATTTAGAGCAGATCACGATACAAGCACGTGAGGCTATTCAAGAGAGTCAAATCATCATTGGGTATAACACGTATGTTGATTTAATTAGACATCTGTTAACAAAACAGGAGATTGTTCGTACCGGCATGACAGAAGAAGTTAGTAGGGCACAAAAGGCAGTAGACCTTGCCATTGAGGGTAAGGTGGTTGCAGTCATCTCAAGTGGTGATGCAGGAGTTTATGGCATGGCTGGCTTGATTTACGAAGTGTTGGTTGAACGTGGTTGGCACAACGGAGAGAATCCCCGGGTCGAAGTAATACCTGGCATTTCCGCTATTCATTCCTGCGCCGCTCTCTTAGGTGCACCGATCATGCATGATGCTTGCACGATCAGTTTGTCCGATCATCTAACCCCGTGGGTCGTGATTGAGAAGCGGATAGAAGCGGCCGCCTCGGCTGATTTTGTCATTGCACTCTACAATCCCAAAAGTGGAAGGCGTACTCAGCAAATTGAGGAGACACAAAAAATTCTCTTGAAGTATCGTGATCCACAAACTCCTGTAGGACTTGTGAAAAGTGCCTATAGGGACAGACAGCAAGTCGTGCGAACAACATTGGCAGATATGCTCAATCATGACATCGGTATGTTGACGACAGTTATCATTGGAAATTCTTCAACGTTCTATCACGATGATTTGATGATTACGCCTCGCGGATATCAGCACAAATATGCACTCGATAGCGTCGATCAAAGATTGAGCCCAGGGGAACGGCTCAGGCCAGAGAATGAACCATGGTCTCTCAAAATGCAAGAAAACACTACATTGTAGGTTTTCATGGATGTGCCATGTACGGTTTTGAGGGAGGGATGGGATGTGATTTTTTTTATGGCAGGTACTAGCGATGCGCGTGAATTGGCACTTGCTATTCAAACAGCGGGGTATTCGCTTTTGGCGAGTGTGGTAACAAAAAACGCGGCAATCTCGCTGGAAGAAGCAGGACTGCCTGCTCGCT
>JAKACV010000050.1 GCA_021821085.1 Bacillota bacterium
GATCGTATTTTCCAGAAAAGAACGTCTGGAAAATCTCCACCTTTCCCTTGACTTCACCCACAATCCCTAGCTTAGCCATTGACCAGCATTACGAGTTTCGGGACTAAACTAAATTTGACAATGCCACTTCGAACTCTGGATCCCGCCGCTCCAAGTAGTAGTTGACCTTGTGTGGCTTGATATCCTGTTCGGACAACAAGCGGGAGATCGTGCCCGAACCGATCCGCGCTACGCTGGGATGCCCCGCTTCTTGTGCGTGTTTTCGCACATGCTCACTGAGGAGACGGGTGGTCCATAATTCATAGGAGTAACCGAGGTCTTTCGGCTTCTGGCATGCGATCGAGGTGATCCATGCACGCGCGTCTGCCGTAATTTGAGGGGGTCTTCCGGAGCGCTGCAGATCATCCAGGGCAGCGATGGGCCCGATCTCCAGCGCCTTATTTAATAGCCGATAGACCTTGACCGGTTGGATGTTGCGTTCAGTTGCAATCTCGTTAGGTGTCTGCTGATCGGCTAGATCCAGCAACAGGCGGGCGCGCTCGACACGCCGAGCCTGATCGGTGCGCGATTGAGCGACACGAGTGAGTGTATCACGTTGATCCCTTGAAAGCTCTAACTGTGCTTTGGAACGGACAAATGGCATGGGGGACCACCTCCTGTCACCAGAATAGCACACCCACTTCATTATGCCAATATTTTCAAATCAGACTACTAGGCATATTTACCCTTGAAGTCAAACGCGGTCAGGCATACTGGGTCCGTTGCGAGTTCGGCGTAGCCATGTTTGAGCAGGAGTCCAGTATGTCTGACCGTCCTTGGCACAAATTTGCTCAAACAGGGTCTTTGAAAGGTCTCATTTCCAAAAATGATGACAGTTCAAAATGATTTGAATTAATGAATTATTGACAAACTTCTAACTTCACAGTACACTATTGAAGTGTACACGAATACATAATAAATAGTTATATAGGAGTTGATCTGATGAGCGAAATAAACCCTGTGACGATCGCTGACCCAGGCCCTCTTGGTTTAGCTGGTTTCGGACTTACGACATGCCTCCTCAGTGCAATCAACGCAGGAATTTTACCGGGAGCTGATATGGGCATCGTATTACCGCTAGCTGTGGCCTATGGCGGGACAGCACAACTTCTTGCTGGTATGTGGGAATTTCGCAAAGGCAATACATTTGGAGCCACAGCCTTTACATCGTACGGGGCATTTTGGATCTCCTTTTATTTATTAATTACACATATATCCAGTCTTGGAACGGCTACCGACATGGGAGTAGGGGCGTATCTGCTCATGTGGGGTATATTTACACTATATATGTTCATCGGTACTTTCTATTTAAATCGAGCGTTGTTTCTCGTCTTTCTTTTTCTAACAATTACGTTTTTCTTACTAGCAATCGCAAACTTCAGCGCTTCCAGTCCTGCACTCGGCGGCTGGATGGGATTAATTACAGGAATATTAGCGTTATATACTTCGTTTGCTGGAATTGTCAATACAACTGCTAATCAAGTGATTATCCCCGTTGGTGGAAGTGTTCTAAAACCGCGAGCTTAACTATCACTCTTCGCCATGCATAGCACACAAATGCACAGTGTCTCACTTTCAGGATCTTTATCAAAAGGATCCTGATTTTCTGATTGTATTCAAGTATAAAACACTTGTACTTAGGGGACACTGCCATATGACACAAAGAAAACGGTGATTAAATGAGCTCATTTACAGATAAAATTCAAAACGCAGCAAATCGATATGTGCAAAAAAAAGCTGAAATAGACAGCACTTCGCACGAATATTGGCAGCAATCGGTGAATACACTGGAACAAGTGAATCGCATTGTTGAACAAGTCACTCAAGAATTTGCAAGCGCGGATCCGCGTATTAAATCATTTCGTCCAACTACATCGCATCTCTCAGGAATAC
This sequence comes from Bacillota bacterium, assembly GCA_021821085.1. Classification (GTDB taxonomy): domain Bacteria; phylum Bacillota; class Bacilli; order Alicyclobacillales; family SLC66; genus Sulfoacidibacillus. The sequence goes on from JAKACV010000050.1 coordinate 1,933, forward strand.
TACTTTTTGTTAATCATCATATCTTCGCCATCCACTGTCTTGCTATGGGACAACATGTTCAAGTCCTATCGATGAAAGATCCGCAAATGACACCAACTGAAATATATGCCCAAGACTTTGACAAACACAACATTGAACAAAAATTTCAAGATGCACTATTTACATGGTTTGAAAGTGCTGTACAATAACCTAACACCCTAAGCAACGTCACACCCTAAGCGAATGATGAATTAACCTTTTAAACAGCAGAACCACATCCCCAGGCGTTTGACAAAAGATCATCTCTTGGCTATACCTACTCAGTAAACCGAACCGCGCAATTTTCTGTGTGATTGGATCATTTTTGTCTCGACCAGAATACAAATCCGTTTCAACATCCCAGAGTTGCATGGCGCAATCCGAACCATCCTGAAATAAGTTTTTATTGGGGGTTGCTACATAAAAACTATGAACTTTCCGTACCAGTTCAGTCAATCCAGTGACTGTATCTGCCCATTCAGTGTCTTCTAGGCTAAATCCACCATCTGTGAAGAGTACCACGATGGTCTCTTCCGTAAGCGAAGCATGGTGAATCATGTTTTGCAGAGCGGTTCCCAGCCGAGTGCCATATTCCCAAGATACGGCCTGTTCCTTCAATTTCATGTACTGCTCGCGAAAAGATTCGCCCGTTAAAATGGGACTCGCATGCGTTACCTCATCAGAAAAAATATAGCTATCTACAACAGCTAACGATCGCAGACTGGACAAAAGGTATAGGACAACCCCCATATATCTCCCCATCGAGCCAGATACATCTCCAATCATTAAAAAGCGAACGGGCAACCCTCTTTGTGTCACAATGGAACGACTTTTTCGATAAGCAAAGCGACTAATCATCCCGGAAGGTGCGGTCATATATTTACGAATCGTCCGTTTAGGATCAAGATACTTATGCCGTGGTTTGGGCTGCGTGTCTTGAAATTGCATAGCCTCTTCCCTTTTCCAAGAAAAGGATTGACGAAGGAGCAACTGGCGAATCTTATCAACTGCCGTGTCGTTGACCTGCTCTAAGCCGCGCTCCATCACATGACTTGATGTCTGTACTACTTGATGTGCAGATTGATATGTAAAATTTTGATTTTGCATGCTGCCGAGCGTTAGATGATTTTCTTCGCGAGTCATACCATACTCTTTTTCAGTGATCCATTGTTCGATTTGAATGTTTTCAGCTTCTTCTAAAGATGCTAAAGCAGCATCATGTCCCGATATCGCAACCGAATTGCGCAATGGATTTTTTCCATTTTGATCAAGAGTTCGATCGTCTTCTGGGGTTGGCATCGGTGCGGATTCAAGATCGCTAACATATTCCCCGCCCCACGGTTGATCTGCCTCACTCGATTTATAAAACACACCGCTTTGTTGACGCATTGCGGCATCAGATGCAAGCTGCTCTGGAGCACTCTCTACCACCCGTGAATTGACTAAATCCGAACTCTTTAATCCACTGGTATCTATTTCTCTTCTGTGTTCAGTTGTGATCCAACCATCAATTTGACGATCGACTACTTTTGTCATCGCGCGGCGTAAGCGCCAAGTATCAATTGCCCCCTTTATATTCAAGATCCCATACCCTCGCCGAGAAACCACGATTGCATCGCCTCCCATCCCCTGCGCTCATCTTCTGCATATTTGAGTACAAACCCGAGCGTCACATGTAGTGCATCTATCGTAATTCTGCCATCCGTTTCAAGAAGTAGTGCGCGTGCCCACTCAATTGATTCACCAATTGAAGGTTTCTTAATTAAAGAGAGTTCTCTCAGTCTTCGTACGAGGTAACTGATTCGGCGAGCCATTATAATCGGGATTTGTGCCTTTATCGTTAAAATTTCCGTTAATTGATCTTCACTTGGAAATGACAGATGAATCCAGGCAATTCTTCTCATTAAAGCAGGATCAAGTTCCCGATAATCATTACTTGTTAAAAAAACATAAATCGGAGCATGCGCGTGCAATGTTTGCTCATGTGCAACAAGATCGTGCACAATCAATTCACGTTTATCAAGATATCTCAGGAAAAAATTCGAGGTTGTTTCATTTAACTTATCTACCTCGTCTATCCGGAGCACAACCGGTTGCTTCGATTGTAAACTTTGCAATAATGGTGTTTGGTTAAGATACGGCAAAGAAAAAGGTTCAAACTCAATCTTAGATGTCTGTGCATCCATTAATTGCCGAAAAGAATTCCACGATATTCCAACATCGGCAGCCTCTAATTCACTATGGCATTCAATGTCAATTAAATTTGAAGTTAGGATATGTGCCATTTGTGCAGGCAATTCTGATTTTCCTACACCCGGTTCTCCACGCAAGCCAATCGGTTTATTCTGCGAAAGATAATGCACAATTTTTCTACACACCTCTTCAGTCACAAAATACTGTCTTTTAGCTAACTGATCTTCCAACTGCTTTGCACTGAGATGAAAATTCCCTTCGGCCTGTCTCATCACGTTTTCCTTAGCCGCTTTCCATTCAGAACGATCCATGATTACCACCCCGATGACTTCGATTTACATGAGAAATGGCAATTGGTGAATCTATCGATTCACCAATTGCCATTTCATATCTGGTGCCGGGGACCGGACTCGAACCGGTACGGGCGCAATGCCCGGCGGATTTTAAGTCCGCTGCGTCTGCCTATTCCGCCACCTCGGCATAATATAGATCCTATCCTGGAGCGGAAGACGGGATTCGAACCCGCGACCCTCGCCTTGGCAAGGCGATGCTCTACCCCTGAGCCACTTCCGCACAAAATCACTTTATGCTCAAATAATATATCATAAGCCAAACTACTGGTCAAATTCTTGAATATCACATCGACTTTTACTTTCAAGTCCTTATCCTTCGTAAAAGTGGCTCGGGACGGAATCGAACCGCCGACACGAGGATTTTCAGTCCTCTGCTCTACCGACTGAGCTACCGAGCCTTATAGTTACCCTGCTTAAGATACATGATATCATAGCATTTTGTCAAATCTCTACGCCTGCCGATCTCCATAAATCGTTGTCTCTCCAGGTTCCAACCACCAAATCCGACGCTCTAAATCTTCATCATCTTTGACAAGGGAACGCAATACAAGAGGCGGTTCATGAATCTCCTCGCGTGTGAGTTTAAATGCTCCCCAATGAATCGGCAGCATATATTTTGCTTGTACATCCAAAAACGTCTGCAATCCATCTCTTGGATCCATATGCATCATATGAAACCATTCGCGCGGTTCATAGGCTCCAATAGGAATGAGGGCAACATCCGGATGATTACCCTGCATTCCCGAAATAAAGTCATTTCGATAACCTGTATCTCCTGCAAACCAAAAGGAATGAGCCGGACTTTTAACAAAGAGTCCAGCTGATGATCGATAACGTTCTAACCACCGCTTACCACGGTGATTCACGGGAGTCAAGCTGACTGTGAATTCCCCCTTTTTTAGAATATCAGTTTTCCCGAGTTCAAATACATGACGAAAACCAAGATTGTGCAGGAGCGACAAATGGCCTTTTGGACAAATCACACTCGCATGACTTCGTCGCGCAATTTTGCGCAACGTTGAGCGATCTAGGTGATCCCAATGTGCATGCGACAAAAGCACAAAATCAATCCCGGACAAATCATCCATCTGATAGCCTGCAGGTCGTTTCCGACGTACAACAAGGGCGCGATTCGAGACAATAGGATCTGTAATAAATCGGGTTCCATTTACTTCAATAAGCACAGTAGAATGCCCGATGAATTTATATCGAATCATCGTTAAACAGCCCCTTTTTAGCGATCAAACAAAAAAGCTCAGTTTCCCCTGAGCTTATCCTTGACAACCTCTATGTAAATAATACGGTGGCGGAACTGACGGGATTCGAACCCGCGATCTCCTGCGTGACAGGCAGGCATGTTAGGCCACTACACCACAGTTCCATACAATTGGTGGAACCGATGGGACTCGAACCCACAACCCCTGCGCTGCCAGCGCAGTGCTCTCCCATTGAGCTACGGTCCCAACTGACTCAAACAAGACATAGTATACACGGATTTTAGAGGAATTACAACTCTGACTTTACCACGCATCCTCTTCTCCGATTAGGTTAGTCTGTTCATATGATGAGTCAATTTTTCAACATCCATTGATGCTCTAAGCATCGTATAAGGCTATCACTTGAAGTTAACCGCCATAGTTCCTAAAATACTTGCCGAGCGCGTCATGTCCGTCATCATGAATCCGGGCGGATATACGTAAGCAGATGTTCTCCGAGTTACACCTGGATATCCTATGCACTTCCTTTAATCGACGCTCTTTCATTTAACTGCAATCCCTCTCTAACACTTTTCCAGAACGCCCATGTTGCAACTGAGAAAAGTAAAATGACAGCCAAGAAAAACCCAACGCCCAAATTGTGCAGATTATGAATGTGCAAAGGAGTAATGACGGCTAGATGACTGATGAGTGTCGGAAACAGGAGACCCAATAGAGCGACGACGACGAAACCGATGCCGCCTCCCGCCAGAGTTCTACCACTCATTTTACGAGCGACATAGGCACGCACTGCATCTGGCAAACGCCGGCGACTCATCCAGGCCCCAAATAGACCTCCAAGCAAAATCTGCATAATCATTGTTCCAATCCCAAAGAAAGCTCCCGGAATCCAACCGACAAAAGCTGTAGGCATTCCCGGAGCCAACACGGTATAAATAATTACCGCAAATGCACCAATACCCCAGCCTGCAATAAATCCATGTACAAGTGGCATATACCGTGGTATAGGCCTCGGCTCTATATGATCACCATGAGGTAATTGTTGATCATGCTCTTTTCCAAAATCAACTAAATGCCATGACTTCCCACGATTTAAAATATACATCCCCGACATCCACATCACAGCCCCAACAATTAAATACACCTCAAATCCATAGCGGCTAGCAAATTCAAAGCGGGACAGTGCAAAAAAGGCTAGTTCTGAAGCGATTGCTCTCTGCAATGTAAAGGCAAGTGAAAAGAGGAATCCCATCTTGCGCCCCTCGCGACTCGAGTAACTTCCAACAGAATAGCTAAACGTAATTGGCCACGTGTGTTCGTCAGGTGTAATTCCGTGAACCATACCGAGCAATAATGCTGTAATGAGAATGGCCAAGACTGACAAATGACCTGAAGGATTCCATAAATTGATTCCCACTGCGGTTGCCCCCTTCTTTAACATATAGTAGTTGAAATGATTACGAACAACATCGACTCTGAAATACATCATAACGGTTAGATGTTGATTTGTAAATAGTAATAAATACGATTTTGTTGTATAAGAAAATGGTCTTCCGCCTTTTACAAATTACAAAACTGAATTACACCTACATAGTTAACGCCTGATCGGGCATCCTAATTTAGGATTGACGTACAGGTCATGTTCTTAAGGAGATGAAGTGATGACACCAAATATGCGAAAGGTACGTTTGATGCGTATTCTCAGACTCGCGATTGCCACCACAGCCATTTCATCAATCTTCTCGCTGCAAGCCTTTGCAAATGAGCTTAAACCCGCGCAACCACCAGGGAGACCTGATCATGTACGCATCGAAAGTAGCGTACAGGTGAAACAAGCGACCGTCATTGAGGCAGCAAAAGCCGGACGTGAAGCTTATGGTCGTATTCTTGCGCCATATGCAAAGATTTCTATGGATAACGCCAAGAAGGTCGCCTTGGAGCACTTTCCAGGTACCGAATGTAAAGATGTGAGCTTACACGCCATTCGGCAGAATCTAGTGTATCTCGTGCTTGTAGAAAATTCTGAGGCACGACATCTTGTCATCGTCGATGCAGGCAATGGCAAAGCTCTCGCCGTACGCTCCATGTCCATTCGTTCACACATGACTTCTTCCAGTCATGTGTAGGAAAGCAAAATTCCATACGATCAAGCAGGAGAGAACGACTATCCTACTTCGAGTAGAGAAGCCATCCAACTGACAGTCCACCCCAACAGAGCCCGGTGCAGATTTTTCGCACCGGGCTCTTCATGAAAGACCGCGAAATCTCCTGAGTCTCCCATGCTGGACATACATAAAGAAGAGCGTAGCATATCCCTCGCTCTTCTTTTTCTCGCTTAAATTTTATCTAGCAGCCGCTACGCGGTCAAACTAGCTTAACACTTCGATTTTTTTTTCACTTACTGCAATTGGCCCTATTCCACGTGGTAATTCTACCGACTCACGGCGCGTCGCACCTAATGCCTTAGTAATAAAATCACATGCAACATTTGGATCGATGCGATCGCCGCACGTATAAACATCAATGCTCGCATAACCATGCTCGGGAAAACTATGAATCGTCAAGTGTGATTCAGATATAATAACAACGCCACTTACACCTTGCGGAGCAAATTTATGAAAAGCAACTTCTCGCACTTCCGCACCAGACTCTAGTGCGGCAGAAACCATCACCCGTTCAATGCCATGAAGATCATTCAAAGTATCAACTTTGCAACCCCATAGTTCTGCAATTACATGACGTCCAGCTGTATCCATACCAAAACATCCCCCTTTATCGTGGAAATCCCATGCCCTCCCAAGCATGGCGGGACCTACGTCATCCACCACGGGGGAAAGTTAGTCCTGTGAGGTCCTAACCCTTTAAGAGGATGCTGGTACCTAAAATGTTGTAACTTGCAAGCTGTCTGTAAGAGGTACGAGTGTTAGTATAAGACCACAAGATATAATTTGCAACCTCCAAATTTCTCTTGCAAAATGACAAATTGACTGTTGCTTACACCGTCACGGCATGATCTATTGTATCCCATTGCCGGAACGGCGGTGCATGAGCATTCGCCAATTTATCGCATCCGCACCTAGTTCATCCTGTCTAGTCCCACATCGACCGCACACCGCCAAATTCCTTCATGATTTGTTCATATAATTCAGGCCGTTCACGTTTCACCTTCACCCGTATTCGTTTCCACGCGTACACCTCTGGACCATAATAGTCGTATACAAGATTCCACAATTCAGGATCTTGCTCTAGCACCAACCGAAACATTTCTTCGACAACCATGCGGGTATCATACTGTGCTCCAGGACTCCAAATCCGCTGCGGAAACATCGCTTCAATCAATGTAGCAAAGTTAATATCAAGTACATAATGGAGTTGTACAGAAACAGGAGCTACATACCGAGCTGCCTGCAGACGTTTCTTTGCGATCGGATCTTCTGATTGTGGATCAATGCCATGCACCAATTGCCGATAGGTATTTAAGTGTGCTTCCCCTATCTGTTGATAAATAGGATCCGAGTCTTCTCCCGGGGCAACAAAAACAGTGGCCTCATTTGCTCGCAGACCACCGCACGCACGCATGTTCAAAGTGGTATAGGTAATGAGATGATCGTATACCACCTTTGATGTGTGAAACTCAAAACGAGCTGATTCTCCCCGGAAAATCGCTAATGTGTCGCCTTTGCGAATGATACTCAAGGGGCGCTTGATATTGTCTATGTCTTCCTTACCCAAATACACAGCGGCTGCATGTGCAAGTGATCGCCGATCCGGATCAGTATAACGCAACAGCTTCACTCGAAATTGACCCAATGCAAATCCCCCTCTCTTCCCAAGTACACTCATTTAACATGATCCATACGACAATTACGATGCTTCCTTCATATGATACTACGAAACGAACACTCTGTAATAACAGATCAAAAGATTTGATTATGACATAGAAAATCGGCAGATGGAAAGCAAATATTCGCCTTCATCTGCCGATAAATAAATAAAATGGCTACATCATAGATGCTTGTCGATCAGCCTGCATAATTGAACTTACATTCTGATATGACGCATCCATTTGTCCACCATAAGAATTTTGATACCCCATACCACCTGAAAGTCCATTCCCTTGCGGGTAACTGCTCGCTCCCATGCTGTTTGCCTGGCGATCTGCATTCATCACAGATTGCATCGCGTTTGAATTCACCTGACTTGTATAATTCATACTTTGCGACGGGGAATAACTTGGTGTCTGCATATTGTAATTTCGATAACTCGGTGTGTTCTCCTCCTGCATATTCTGACGATCTGCATTCATTATTTGACTATACGAGTCCTGACCACCACCTAACCCGCTCCCGGAAAATGAAGATGGATAGGATCCTGTGGCGCCATATCCAGTTTGATTCCCATAGGATGTACTCGCAAATGATTGCTGGAATTGTTGAATTTCATGAGCGAGTTGTTGTGACAGTGACGCAGCTTGCATACACATTTGATTCATTCGTTGCAACTGCTGATGCATCTGTTGTTGCATATAATCCCCTCCGAACTTTCGAATGTGAATCCAAGCCCTAGTGTGCCCGACAAAAAGTAGTTTCTATGCGAACCGCCGATAAAAATCACCATCCTTCATCTAAATACATGCTTTAATGATCACCTGTAAAACTTGGATGGCTGAAAAGAGGGTGAGATCTACACACTATCCATTACGAATGACAAGAAGGTGGGTGGCATAATTTTATGAAGAAGTTTTTTCATCCGTCATGGAGAGCCAATTCTAAAATATGGATATTACTGCTATCAAGCATCATGTGTATGATGACATCTGCGCCAGTTGAAGCGCAGAATAATGAAATCGTCCCTCAGGCGAAGCAGGCAATTCCCCCATGGTATACACGGGCTGCCTCTTCTCACAGCGTACATTGGTCACTTTTGGCCGGACTCGATATGTATGGCGCGACGACTAAACCACCCGCTGGAGTCACGCGGCCACAAGGCCTGTCACACTTTGTCACTGGCTACCGATTTACACAACACGAGTGGCAGGGGTTGTTTAACCCAATCGAGAACGATCTGAATGCGCAGCGTATTGCATTATTTTATGGACGCGGTTTAGATGGGGATCGAGATGGCAAAGCAGATCAAAACAATCCTTATGACCGTGTTGCAGCTATTGCCGCATGGTTGCATCAAGGTGGACCTACTGAACAAGATCAAAGCAATGAACTATGGAAACACTTTGAAAACGGAACATCAGTCGAGCGAATTGTAGCACTTAGTCATGTGTTTAAGTATTTTGGAACAACGCAATTAGACGAACGAACCTTCCCCTTGCATAAACGTTATAGCTATTCATTTCGCGACACTTGGGGAGAAGGTCGTAATTTTGGAGGACGCCGCATTCACGAAGGAACGGATATTTTCGCAAGTTATGGAACACCCGTTTTAAGCACCTGCTATGGCTATATCGAATTGATTGGTTGGAACCGATTAGGAGGATGGAGAATCGGACTGCGAGCAGCAGATAATACCTATTTTTACTATGCACATTTATCTTCTTACGCAAGAGGGATTCATCAGGGAGTCATTGTTCGACCAGGCCAGGTACTTGGGTATGTTGGAAGCAGTGGATACGGGAAGCCTGGTACTTCCGGAAAATTCCCCCCACATTTGCACTTTGGAATCTATAAAGATACTGGACTGAGAGAATGGGCCTTTGATCCGTATCCATCATTAAGACAATGGGAACGAAAACCGCAGACCGTCATTAATCCTCCCAAAAAAGAGGGTGCCACTCAACCAAAGCGACCTGTAACATAATCCTCCGTTCGTTTATCACACGGCGTAGTAAACAGGTCCGTAGTGGTGCCTTGTTCGATCATTTCTCCAGCCAGGAAAAACGCGGTGCGATCTGCAACGCGCGCCGCTTGTTGGAGGTTATGAGTAACGATCACGATCGTGTAGCGCTCTTTTAATTGATCAATCAATTCCTCAACACGCAAAGTGGAAAATGGATCTAACACAGAGGCCGGTTCGTCCAACAGCAGCACAGCCGGCTGAAGCGCTAAGGCGCGCGCCATGCATAGACGTTGTTGTTGACCAACTGTCAACTTTCCACTTGATTCTTGGAGGCGATCTTTTACCTCTGACCACAAGTTAGCGATCGTGAGCGACCGTTCAACCTCATCTGAAAGATGTATTTGACGTTTGCCATCGCGCAAGCGTAGTCCAATTGCCACGTTATCAAATATTGACATTGTGGGAAATGGATTAGGTTGGGCAAATACCATGCCAATTTTTTGACGAGCTGATATGGCATCCATTTGATATACATCTTGATCACCAAGCATCACACGACCCGTCATGGTGGCTCGCGGGACCGTTTCATGTAACCGATTTAAACAACGAATAAAGGTCGATTTTCCGCTTCCAGGAGGACCAATAATGGCTGTAACGTAGTTTGGCTGCATGTGAAGTGAGACACAATGTAACACTTGATGGTTGCCAAAACTAGCGGACAACTCGATTGCAGACAAAGCTTTACCCATGTCTCGTCCCCCTTTATTTGATGATTTCTTGATCAAGCCAAGCGGCAAATAGATAGATTAGCAGGATGGTAAAAAGTAAAAACAAAGAATACATGGCAGCTTTTATAAATTCCCCATTCACAGTTAAGTGATAAATATCTACTGGTAAATAATGAATTCCAGAATCAAAAAGTAATAACGGTGCAACTACTCCAAGTGTCCGTGCCACCCCTAACAAAACACTTGCAGATAACGTACGAAAAGTCATCGGCAAAAGCACCTTAAATACCATTTGCATACGAGTTGAACCGATTGCAAAGGCAACTTCCCGATAATGCAAGGGTACTCCATAAAATATTTCCGCAAAACCCTTTGCTAACTTGGGCAACAGGAAAATAATCAAGGATGAAATGAACAACTCATTTGATGAGGATTGTCCAACAATAAATTGAAATCCATACATTACAATCGCAATGAGAATTCCAGGAATTCCAGCGAGTATATCCACAAATAATCGAACAATAAACACAAGATATGTCACCCGATATTCAGTGATAAAAAGAGCAGTTCCAAATGCAAATGGCAGAGCAATCACGCTTGCAATGAATAAGAGTCGCAAAGTCCACCAAAGCGCACGAATACCTGGCCAAATACTGATCCATCCACAATTCTGCGAACACGAAGATATATGTAATGGACTAACAGTCAAATGAAAAACATTGCCCACTATACTCACAAGTGCAACTAAACTTAATACGGCTAGTGCAACAAAGAAAAGAGATATCACTTTATTTTTTATCTTTCTCCAAACAGGATACATTTTCTTTTTTACCATAATTGTAATCTCGCTGCAGCTACAGAACGAGGTACATACATCCGAGCGATCGTGTAAAAAGCAAATGTAAGTACAAATAGTAATAACCCTGCCTCAAACAAAACAGACTGACCATATACACTTTGTGTATGGTTCCATTGAGTTGCAATCACACTTGTTAAGGTATCCGTTTTAGTAAATAACGTATAGGCCAACTGAGGTTGACTACCAATAACCATAACAACCGCTATCGTTTCACCCAATGCTCGTCCCAAAGCAAGCAAGATGGCACTGAAAATGCCACGACGCGCATACGGGATCACGATAGACAGAGTCGCTTCGTTAAGCGTCGCCCCGAGTGCCAACGCACCGTCTACAATCGATGGCGGAACAGAGATGAGTGTCTCCCTGGTAACCGTTACGATCGTAGGCAATAGCATGGCTGCAAGCGTAAGCCCCGCCAGCAATATTCCATCTGCTTCTGCAGAACCGGACACTGCGGAAATAGGTGCTGATCTGAGCATCTGTAAGAGAATTGGGGCAACAAACTTAATTCCCCACAATCCAAAGACGACACTGGGAATTAACGAGAGCCACTGCACAAGTGCCGCTGAAAGTTGCCGCAACCACTTCAAGCGAATGCGAACAATAACAATAGCCGTAGCTGTACCTACAACAGCCGCGAAGAGAACCCCTATCCCAGAACTTATCACCGTACCCACAATAAATGGCCACATACCGAAAACCTGATCAATGGGGAGCCACTGATTCGTCCACAAAACAGCGAGACCAAACCGTAAAATGGCAGGCAAAGCATGCACCAGGAGTACGACAATGATAAGTCCCATCAGAAGGATAACAGAGGCCGCCGAGCCAAATACCAGGGTAGTGAATACCATTTCCCCCACGTTGTTGCGCTGCTGTTTCACCATCCATTGTCCTCTCTCTTGTTCACTTCGTGATTTCGGATCAGCAGACACTGATCTTCTTCATTTTAGTAGAGGAACTGTCTGAGAGCAATATACAATTGGAGATAAGCAGTCGCCTATCTCCAATTGTATATTGCTCCTTCCTCAATCCTCTCCTTCCACATCATGTTGTGGATGCATAAACCGATCAACCGACATATTGGTCTGCAATCCCGCGATCATTTCTTTTGTCAAGGCTTTTTCAACCCCCGGATCACCCTTCTCAACCCAAACATCGCTCGCCATAATGCTAGGATCAATGTCTGCGGACCAGTGGTCAAGCGGCGTATCTCGCCACGGAGCTTCCTTCTCTGTCATATACCCACCACCTCCTTCTTATAGAATGTCCTCATGTCAGTAGCATATGTCATGTCAATGAATCGTATATATGTCGCAAAATGATGTAGCCCAAATCAGCGAAATGGATGGTGAACACATGAATGAATCAACTGCACCGATCACGTCAGCTCCACTTGTATCGGTCGAAAAAACTTATGCACGAACGACAGGATGGATTTATCTCATAATTGCAGTATGTAGTTTGTTTACGGATAATCTTTGGCATATGTTGCATTTTTCAACTTCCGTAACAATCGCCAGTTTTGTATTTGGTCTCAGCGGATTAACAATTGCACGTACGAAAAACTATACATACCACCGCTATTACAATCTTATTGCAGGTGTTTCTCTTACGACTTGGGGACTCACTGGTACATTCTATCCCCAGTGGTTTACGCCTGCTCCATTACCTCTTGATAATGGATTGCACATGCTCACAGGTATATGGGGTTTTTATGGAATAGGGTCAGTATTTTGGTCCAGATTTTCGCGTAAATCATCGTAAATTAGCGCACACTATCTCCGATCACACAATAAAGAAAGGGGTCATGTTATGTTCATTCGTGATTTAATGACTACCAATGTGCAAACGTGTAACGAAAACACTTCCCTCACCGAAGTCGCAAAACAAATGGGGAGTCAAAATGTTGGATCCATTCCAGTTGTACATGGCGACAAATTAATTGGGATTATTACGGACCGTGACATCGTTACCAAATGTATTGCAAAAGACTCAAATTGCGGGACAATGACGGCTGGAAGCTGTATGACGAAAAATCCTGTAACGGTTTCATCTAATACTGACGCACACGATGCAGCCAGGTTGATGGCAAAAGAACAAATCAGACGTCTCCCTGTTGTAGAGAATGGGAAACTTGTCGGTATTTGCGCACTCGGTGATCTTGCTGTCGTAGACATCCATGTAAATGAAGCAGGCGAAGCTCTAAGTGGGATTTCAGAACAAACGCAAGTTCACTAACAAGATCACCATCACATAAAGTCAGACACGCACCATAAAAAAGAAGCCTACACGATGATGTGTAGGCTTCTTTATAAAAGGATAGCGTTCATATCAGGCGAACATAAGAGCGCCCCCGCAATGCGGGGGCATTTTAAAAAGTCACTTTTGTAATTGTCACTTTGCAATTACTGACGACCTGCGAGTTGTTGCTCCGCCAATGCGACTAACTTACGCGTAATATGGCCTCCAATGGAACCCGTATCACGGGTTGTCATGGTTCCCCAATACCCATCTTGCGGCGGCTGAATACCTAGTTCTCCTGCCACCTCGTACTTCAATTGATCGAGCGCACGGCTGGCGCTTTTAACAAGTAGCGTGTTGGATTTTTGTCCTTGTGCCACGCTTACCACCTCCTTCGTGGTAGTATTTTGCCCGTAACGAAGGAGTCTAGTCTGTTACTTTTTGGAGATTATCGTTGGTCCATTGAAATGTAGGGACGACGCTTGATTCCCACATACTCCGCACGTGGGCGAATCAACCGATTGTTACGATATTGCTCCAACACGTGTGCAGTCCACCCGGAAATTCGGCTCACAGCAAATACCGGTGTGAAAACGTGAATTGGGATATTCATCATAAAGTAAGTCGACGCAGAATAAAAATCGACATTAGGATAGAGACCTTTTTGCTCCTTCACAGCTTGCTCTACAATGCGCGACATTTCATAATACGTCGTGTTACCTCTACGTTCGCCCATTTCCTTAGACATTTCCCGTAAATGAGTCGCGCGTGGATCTTCTGTATGATATACACGATGCCCAAAGCCCATAATGCGACGCTTTTGTGCTAACGCATTTTTGATCCACTCTGGCGCCTTACTTGGTTCCCCAATTTCCTGTAGCATCAACATCACTTGTTCATTCGCACCACCATGCAAAGGTCCCTTCAATGCTCCAATTGCCGATACGATCGCAGAATAAATATCAGATAATGTCCCAGCCGTTACCCGCGCGGCAAACGTAGAGGCATTCAATTCATGGTCTGCATGAAGAATGAGTGCGATTTCAAAAGCCCGTGCCGTATATTCATCAGGCTCTTTGCCGAGTAACATATACAAAAAGTTAGCGGCATGATTCAATTTGTCATTTGGTACAAGCGGCTCTTGACCACTGCGATACCGCTCAATCGCTGCAACCACTGTACTCATTTGAGCCACAAGCCTTGTGGCTTTTTTCACACTGCCTTCGTACGAATTATCCTGGTCGTCTGGATCATAGAGACCTGTAAGTGACACTAAGGTTCTCAACATCTCCATCACGTTTCCGTCTCTCGGCATCGTTTTTAATGCCGCCAAGACGTCTTTATTCAGTGCCCGCTTACCACGCAAATCTGCATCTAACTCACTTAACTGATCTTTTGTCGGTAGTTCTCCGTGCCACAAAAGATACACAACTTCCTCAAAGCTGGCTGAACCTTTAATTAGGTCGTGAATATCGTAGCCCCGATATACCAGACGCCCCTCATCCCCATCAATAAAACAGATCTCAGAAGACAGCGCAACAACATCTTCGAGCCCTTCAATAAAATGTCCATCCGTCATATAAATCCCTCCACAACCGAAAGATTTTACACCGACTATACTCAACCCATTATACGCTTCTGGACAAAATCCACAACTTTTAAGAACCAGAGATATTTTCATGCGAAATTCTAAATTGTGGTATACTCGTATACATTAGGGAGGTTGCATATGCATCAATATTGGTTTTTTATTGACCATTTCCCCGTACGCGCGTATAGCACACTGTTCCTTCTCGCTTTTTTGCTAGGACTCGGAATAACTGTTTACTTCGCTCAGATAGAACAGAAAACGAATCTCATCGATCATCTCCTAAATTTAGGCCCTTTGTTGTTCATCGGAGGATTGATCGGTTCGCGCATCTGGCAAGTGTTTTTCTTTGACTGGAGTTACTATCGATTACATATAGGACAAATTCTTGCCATTTGGAACGGGGGATTGTCGATTCAAGGTGGCATTGTGGGGAGCATCATTGTTGGATGGATCTATATTCGTAGATACCACCTCAACTTTTGGGAGCTTGCTGATTTATTTGCACCTGGTTTGATCTTAGGCCAAAGTATCGGACGTGATGCAAACCTTATGAACGGCGATGCATTTGGCTCGCCAACAGAAGGTGATTTCGGCTTACTCTATCCCACTGGGACACTGGCTCGTAGTACATATGGGGATCAACCCTTGTGGCCTGCTGAAATATGGGAAGGACAGGGCGATGTGCTCATTTTTGCGTTACTGATAATGCTCAAACTTCGGCGTTGGCCACGCGGTTGGATCTTCCTTTTTGAGATGACCCTCTATAGTATGGAGCGTTTTTTATTGGAAATGCTGCGTGGAGATAGTCCGCGTTTTTTATTTCACTGGGATGCTGCGCAATGGACAAGTGCACCTGTGATTGCATTGTGCCTTTTGCTCTTTCCTCTGCTGTACTGGCTTGAACAAAGAAGGAAAAGCGAGCCCCTTATACCCACTGTTTAAGATCGACTCGCCCATTGATTTACCCTTGTACTGCTGCAACCAGAGCTTGCTCCAGATCAGCGATCAAATCCTCAACATGCTCAATCCCAATTGATAAACGGATCATATCGGGTTGCACTCCCGCACTCCGCTGCTCTTCTTCTGTCAATTGTTGATGCGTCGTGCTCGCAGGATGAATGACGAGCGACTTTGCATCTCCGACATTTGCGAGATGAGAAAACAGATGGAGAGCATCAATAAATCGTGCACCTTCTAACGCGCCACCGCGAATGCCAAATGTCAAAATCGCTCCTTGCCCACGGGGCAAATATTTTGTAGCCAGAGCACGATAGGGGCTGTCTTCAAGCCCTGGATAATTTACCCATGTTACATTTGAATGACTGCTCAAATAATGTGCGATCGCGAGTGCATTCTCGCTATGCCTCTCCATTCGCAAATGCAATGTCTCCAACCCCTGCAAAAACAAAAAACTGTTAAATGGCGACACCGCCGCGCCGAGATCACGCAATAATTGTACTCTCGCCTTCACGATAAAAGCAGCCTCTCCTACATCCTTTGAATACGAAACACCGTGATAACTCAGATCTGGTTCAACTAAATTCGGGAATTTTCCATTATCCCAGTTAAAACGACCACTATCTACAATGACTCCGCCAATCGATGTGCCATGTCCCCCGATAAATTTTGTCGCTGAATGCACCACGATATCAGCACCAAAATCAAATGGTCGGCACAAATATGGTGTAGCAAATGTATTGTCCACGATCAGTGGAACACGATGACGATGAGCTACCTGCGCAATCGCCGTGATATCACTGACATCAATACGCGGATTACCCATTGTCTCAATGTAAAATGCCTTTGTGTTTTCTGTAACAGCCTGTTCAAATTGGGAAATATCATCAGGATTCACAAAACGCACGAGAATCCCTAGGCGTTTTAATGTAACAGCAAAAAGATTGTATGTACCTCCATACAAATTTGACGAAGTGACAATCTCATCACCCGCAGAAGCAATGTTTAGGATCGCAAACGTAATCGCTGATTGACCAGAAGACACTGCTAATGCACCAACACCACCCTCAAGCTCAGCCATTCGCTGTTCAAATACATCAGTGGTAGGATTCATTATTCGCGTATAGATATGGCCAGATTCCTTAAGCGCAAATAGGTTTGCCGCATGCTCCACATCATGGAACACGTAGGACGATGTTTGATAGATTGGTACAGCGCGCGCGCCTGTAACTGGATCTGGTTCCTGTCCAGCATGAATTGCCTGTGTTTCAAAGTGAAGTTGCGATTTTCCGTTCCTCATCAATGAACTCCTCCTCCATCATAGCAGCGCTATGGCGCTAAAAAACAAAAAACCCCTTCGAGAAGAAGCGGCTGAATGTACCAGGCGTCCTCTCTCATCATTCAGGTCGTATCAACCTGCTGGAATTGGCACCACTACAGCATAAGCTGTCGGTTGCCGGGCTTCATCGGGCCAGTCCCTCCGCCACTCTCGATAAGAGTTTTACTATGAATTTTTAAAAAGAATGTATCGCAGTCTAGAGAATCTGTCAACACTATTCATATCGAACCTTTTTCGATGTGGTCACTGGAGCCTCGCGAGTGGGCACGGCATGCGCTTCACTTGCGTGCACGGATGCCGTGACGCTTCGCTTCGGCCGCGCAAATACGTTACGCACATACCGCACCCACTCTCTTCGTCATCCACAGCCATGCAACACACACCCCCCCCTCGTGATGGCGCCTGTGGATATTTTTCATTCGTTTACATATCCTCATTCTCTACGAAACGCTGCGCACCAGACTGCGCTTCTGTTTAGTCTGCTTCTCTTGAATACGCCCCAGTGCCATAGCCAGCATCACGCTTAAGGCTAGCCCACACCGCATCTGCATCTTTTCCCGCCCTCGAATCGTGTGCACCTCAAATCCAAATGACACGTCTAAACGACTATTGACTCGCTCAATGGCTGTTCGTTTTTTATAGGATCGCTTCCACTTGTAACTCGCACGATCGATCGGCGTAAAAATTCGTCTGTCTACATGCATCGGCACGCGTAGCCCACTGGCCAAAGGACACTGCGATGGTCCTGCACAGAGAATCCATCTCATTCCACGAAAATAAGCTGAGTTGTGGTATAATCGCCATACAGGTGAACCCCCATGGTATGGGTTGAGTAGGTACTTCCATTCTACCAAATTGGGGCGCACCTGTATTATTTTTTGTGAAATTATGCTGGGGTGGATTTGATGATAGGACACTACTTTACGACTGCTCTACCCTGATCCATCGGTCTTTTTGAGCAGTCCAGTGGGGGAAAGTTATTTTTAAGGCTCTCTTCAGTCCGCGCAAACACTAGCTTCCGTGAACATCGAAAAAGGCTCATATCAGAAACCTCTATCATGATATACGTAAACCTGAGTGCAATGCCTTCACTTTGCAATTACTCGTCATTTTCCGTATTATGAAAAAGATGATAAAAAAGGAGTTGAGCAGACATTCAACTAGAGTTCTTAGGCACTGGAGCAGGAGCACCTACAACAAAACGCAACGTTTTGAGCACAGCACTTCACTTCGATCAAGGTTCAGAAGTGTGGCTATTTGACTGCGGAGAAGGTACGCAACACCAGGTAGCCCACTCCACGCTAAGTATCGCCC
>JAKACV010000051.1 GCA_021821085.1 Bacillota bacterium
CCGCCTGCGCCTGACCCTGTTTGATCAACAAATCCAATGACATGAGCAGCAAACGAACCATCTGGATACACGCGTGCGTACGTTTTATAAGGATTGATATCGTTACCTATATTCATCTGATTAAATAGGGACTGCTGACGGCTTCATAATTGCAATAAATACAAGGATTTATAGGGTTTTATGTCGAATCTGTATGCATGGGTTTTCAAGGGGTAGCCGGTTAAATCCTTGCATATGGAGGGCGACATGTACAAACATACAGAGCTTCAGTTCGTGATGCCAGACGATTTTTTCCTTCCGTTTGGCGGAAAATTGAATAAGGAGAATCGGTGGGTTCAACTCGCCTTCCTCATTCCCTGGTGGAAAATTGAAGCTCACTATGCCTCTCAGTTCGAACCCTCCCACACAGGGGAACAGGCCATGTCTGTACGTGTTGCGCTTGGTGCGCTCATTATCCAGCAACGACTCCATCTGAGTGACCGCGAAACGGTTCAACAGATCACGGAAAACCCATACCTTCAGTACTTTATCGGGTTGCCTCAGTTTCAAGAAAATCCCCCGTTTCACCCAAGCTCCCTAGTTCATTTTCGTAAACGTTTCCCTGATGATGTGATCAACCAAGTTAACGACTGGATCATCGCGGGCGAAGATAAAAACGACGATCCAAAGGCTCGTGATGGAAATGGAGAAAACGCCGACAAGGAAAGCGATCATGATAACGGACTTGAAGCAACAAACGTAGAAGTCGTCAGCCCATCCGAACCGGAGAACGAAGCGACCGAGGATGCGCCCAATCAAGGAAAGTTGTTGCTTGATGCCACCTGCACGCCAGCCGACATCGCGTATCCGACGGATCTGTCGTTGCTCAATGAAGCGCGTGAGAAGCTTGAGCATTTCATCGATCTCCTGCACGCCCCCTTGCGTAAAGAGGTGCCGAAACCACGCACATACCGAGAGGTTGCGCGCAAAGCATACCTGACCGTCGCCAAACAGCGCCGCGCGAGCGAGCGTACGATCAGAAAGGCGGTCGGCCAGCAACTGCGGTTTGTGGATCGAGACTTGCGCATCGTGGAGAAGCTCAAGGAGCAGGTCGGCCTGACAGCCTTGAGTGCACGAAACCACAAGCTGTTGTTGGTGATCTCGGAGCTTTACCGACAACAGAAAGAAATGCACAGCAAGCGAATCCATCGGATCGAGGATCGAATCGTCAATCTTTCCCAGCCTCATGTACGACCGATTGTGCGAGGAAAAGCGAAGGCTGCGGTGGAGTTTGGCGCGAAAGTGTCGATCAGCGTTGTGGACGGCTTTGCCCGAATGGAGAGCTTGCAGTGGGACAGTTACAACGAAGGCACGACACTCAAGGCGTCGGTTGAACGATACCGAGAACGGTACGGTTGTTATCCAGAGGCGGTGCTGGCAGACAAGATCTACCGGACACGAGAAAATCTCCAGTACTGCAAGACGCACGGCATTCGGTTAAGCGGTCCGGCGCTTGGGAGACCCGCGAAGGAAGAGCGCAAAGAACAGAGACGACAGGCGAGGATTGATGCGGCGGAGCGCAATGCCGTCGAAGGGAAATTTGGCGAAGGCAAGCGAATTTATGGGCTTGGCCTTATTAAGGCGCGACTTGCGAACACGAGCGCGACGGTGATTGCCGTCCAACTGCTGGTGATGAACCTGGAGAGGAGATTGCGGCTTCTTTTTTGTCGCAAATTTTGTCCACTCTTTCTAATCCTCCGTGAGGAAATCGGGCTGGCCGTTTAGCGCCGTTCAGCAGTCCCGAAGTAGGTATGGAGATTTCTCGTGGATAAGGCGGTTGGTGAATTTGTGGCCGCCGTTGTTGGAGTTCATGGATGAATCATCCTCTCTGGATGGATTTACCGTTAGTATACACCCTGTGGCGGAAAGTATTGATGCTTGGGGACCAACTACTCAATGTACCTATAGTATTGTTCGATTGACGGCTTTCCACTCCCGGTGCTTCCGGATACAGGCACATGTCTTTGTTCGAATCCATATATCAGTATGGTGACTCTGCTGAATGGGGGATTCATTATGGCGAATGAGAATCTAAGTTCAGAGATATGGTGGCTACGAAGGGCGTTTGATCTACATCACTCCAGTATACAGCTTTGTGATCAGTATCTGGGCCTCGTCCCTCGAACACCTCTTCTTGGAGTGGTTCAGTGGTATCGCAATGAAGTATGTGTCCGGCATATTCATGTGCTTGATACCCTGGTTGGGGAACACGAATCCCAAATACAGGATGCGCGTGTGTCAAATCCTTTTACTCGAGATAAATAATTAAACGCACCATGTCACGACACTGAATACCATTTTCAAATATGGGATCAGGATAATGATGAACGAAGAAATCTAGGTCTACTCCAACAATGCGAAAGCCGCACTTCTGATACAATGCTAACTGCCCTACACTAGAGTTTCCCGTACCAAGTTCCATTACGCGATAGCCTTGTATTCTCGATTGTGCAATCGCATGTTCGATCATCTGTCTCCCGAATCCTCGGTCTTGATAGTCTTCATTAACAGCAATATTAACTAGCTCTACTGTGTGCGGCCTTGTCGGTAATAATACATAACAAGCAATCACTATCCCATCCAATTCACCAACGAAAGACTCTCCGCGCTGAATGTACTCATTAACATTTTCAATCGACGGATCAGCGAGTAGAAGTAAATTAAACGGATAAGTTTCATCCGGCCGTATTTTGCGAATAAGCATCTCTACGCCTCCACATTAGGCATTATTGCAATATAACAGGGTCAATTTTTTGCATGCTTCAAAGGCATTACTTTGTCCAGTACACCAATCAGAAGCACAGAAGATACTGCAATCCAAAGCCCAAAGACTACAAACATGGTAGAACCACTAAATCTTGTGACTATCAGCGCTCCTAAGGTAGGACCAATCATTTCACCTATATTCCAACGTAAATCAAATATGGCGAAGTAGTGACCTCTTTTTTCGGGCGGAGCTAGTGCTGCAACCATCCCATTCAGCTGTGGAAGTCCAATCATTTCCCCTACCGTGAATACAAATTCTGTTATTAACAGCATGGGTAGTGATGGCGAAAACGCATATCCAATGCAAACTATTGAGAAAGCCATAAAAGAAAGGAAAATAAGAAAGCGCTTATTTGTATTCTTGGTTAATCGAGTCACTGGCATCTGAAGTACAACTACGCATATGGCGTTAAACACCATCATTATTGTGTAAACCCGCAAATAGTCCTTAAAATGGTGGGACAAGTGAATTGGTAAGTTCGTTTTAACCTGAGCGTATAATAATGCAACAGGTAATGAAAAAAACATAATTGCGCCAATGATAAGGTAATCACGGAACTTAACAGAACTGGTGGATTTCGGGTCTTCTGCTCGCTCTTTACTACTAACAGGTACATTCCGTACAAAGACAAATATACTTGCTGCTGCAATTAAAATGCTGAACGAAGCAACCCAAAACACGAAATTTGGATTCATTGAAAAGACTAATGAGCCAATGATAGGTCCGACTGCTCCGCCAAAATTCAACGCCATGTGATATAGCGAGAAAACCTCGTTTAACAGGTTTTCTTCTTTATTAACAACGTCTGCAATAAACGCATGCACGACTGGAAAGTACATTGCGCCAAAAAATCCCTCTAGTATAGATACAATGCAAAAGCTAGCAATAGAGGAACACCAGGTATAGGTGAGCAATGCGAGAGCTTGACCAACAAGCGCCAAAACCATCACTTGTTTTCGGCCATACCGATCACTGAGCGGACCGCATACATAGCCTGCAACTAGCGCCGCAATAGGTGAAAGTGCAATAATTTCCATCGTCTGCACAAGTGCGATATGCATTTTCTGAGTCAAGTACAATGCTAGAAACGGATAAACTATAAAGTTCCCTAACTGGGAAAATACTTGGCCAACACATCCGATCCACACCGAACGGTTATATCTATTCAGTAGATTATCTAAATACACCATTATTTACAACCTCCGATACTCCTTTCTGGATCCACTGAAGTGTCTTCCAGGTCGTCGTGCGATGGTAATAATCTTGTTCATGAACTTCTAAGACAAGCCCAGTGTTTGCATCTAAATTTTGGTTTATATACCTGAGAGTCGATAAAAGCAAATTTGGATCTATATCCCCCTCCTCAGGGTGAACACCCTCGTAACAAACCGCAGATGAGAAAGGAACGGCGAGTTGCTTGAATGAACCAAAATGAAAATGCTTTATCCTACTTAGGGCATGATATGCGTCAAAGTCGATTTGAAACTCGTTTTTCTTAAACATGTGACTAAACGCCTTATGGGTTAGATAAGTGATTGCCCAGTGACATAAATCCCATGTGATATAAATATTTGAAAAGTTATCAAATTCGTTAAAGTCGGATGGGTAGACAAATACGGAATCAAAGTCATTACCCTGATTACCAATGATCGGTAGGTTCTCTACAGACACCCATACTTTTGATTCATGCAACATATCGTCGAGTTCTCTTAAATATTCTAGGAACCTCTGCCGTCTATCAATAACGTCAAAGTTCCCCCACTCAGTTGTGCAGACGAACTGATTAGCATGAATGGTTATGCCTGCCGCAGAGTATTTGTGCGCGAGCTGAATCGCCCTCATAAGGTTATCGTGCGCTTGAGGGTTGGTTAAAAAATCAGCATTTTCAGTCGGAAAATGGACGGTTAACAAACTTGGTTCAAGTGAGTGAGCATACGACAAGCTCGATTCAAACATAGTCCAACCATTTGGCAAGTCGAAGTCTCTGTTATCAAAGACATTAGCTTCTAAACCGCAACCGCATTGTACCCATGGTATGTCGATTTGACCTTTATCTAACCCGTAAAACGGAGCCTGTACAATCATGTGTTGTCCTCCTTAATTTTCAAAGCTTCGTACTAGCATAAATGGCTCCGCTGCATGGAAGCCAGATTTTGCTCCCCAAACTTTTGCATTCAAAGAAATGGCCTCCAAAGAGCGTGGGTGAGGGAATTCACGTAGTTCAGATTGGTAATGTTTCATGGAATTCAACTTTTTTGTGAGGTAGTCTGTAATATTCACAAAATAATTCGGCCTAAAACAACTAGTGAAATTCCATTCCGTGGATGACAGTGTCTCAAATGCATAGACAGACTTAATAGTCGAACCGGGAAGTGGCCGGGTCGCCGTCATCACCGCGCGAAATGTTACAGCGTGGTCAATATTTATATCCCCCCCAAAATGCGTATAAACGACTTCGGGGCCAATCCTGTCTATGTGTCCTTCTACGACCTTGACAATATCCAATAGTGATAGGGAATCGAATCTATTATCAGAAAATTCATGTCGATGAATATTTGACACTCCTAATTCTTTGCAGGCACAATGCGTCTCATTGTGTGACATCTCTAGATATGTTTGCTGCACAGATGTGTACGTGTTATTTCTGGATGTGTTACCTTCTCCGAGGATGACGCAGGTAACTTCATCGCCTTTCGAAACATGACGAGCAATCGTACCTCCAACTCCAATAATCTCATCATCAGGATGTGCTGCCACAACTAGTATTTTCATGAGTGAACCACTCCTCTTCCTTCTGAGATAATTTGTCTGGTTAATTCAGGTCCGCAGTTAAATAATACATCGATGATAGATAGGTTTGGTATAAATTCACCAAACAGTTGATCATAAACTGGGTAGTGGAAATCTTGAAACTCTACCGAAATACCGGCCTTTTTAAAGTCACTAGTATTCATATACGACATCCCGTTGATGCCGGTATAACAACAATCAGCATTGAAGTGCTTGCACATAGACAATATAAAATCACTCTTATACCCAGCGATTTCAGGATGCTTAGAGACAAATTCCACCTGTGTACTCAGCTCCAATTCCTTAATGACAAACTCAACGAAATATACGTTCATTTCCACGAGATTTGTCCATTCAATTGAGTAAAATTGTTGAAAAAAAGGGTAGTAACGCTCAAAAAAACGAGATCTCGCATAGCTGATCTGGATAGACTTTAAATGCGTTTTTCGCCAGTGTGTATCTTGGTGTATAGCTATCGAATTTAGTGGACGGTGCATATAACCGGCGGTCTGAACTGGCACCGTCAACCAAATTGGGCCATTGGCATTCTTGATTCTGTTTCTGTGCAAAAATCCACTTTTCTCAAATTGTGCTGTATCATGATATACAAACACGTCACAATTCATCAATTTTTCAAAAAAACCAAGCCAAGGTACGTAACTAGGTTGATGTCCACTCAAAATCATAGTGATACCCTCCTTGGCCGTTGAAATATCAGACAAGAAGTAGCTTTCGCACCCCAGTACTCTTTAGGCATGGCGATATCTTTTGTGTGAGAAGATCCTAAATCAGCAGTGGAGAGAGAGTTGTCAATTGCAATCCTGAATGCCTCCTGCAATATCAAGTAGCTAGCGTTCAGCCGCCGTCCTGTGGTGTGACTTGCATGAAGCCAGTAATACAGGCACGAATCGTCCATCACAAAAAGACTTCCGGCAATTAACTCACCTTGTAGAAATGCCCCTAATTGTAAGTATTGTTTAGAGTTGAGAATAGACTTAGCACTCTGGATAAAATCCATACTGAAAACATACTCGGCACCTCTACGTGTCATCAAATCATAGTAGTATGAGTAAAATGTACGAAAATCACTGTCACTAAGATTACTGATTTCAACTCCATTTTTTTGTGCATATCTGATGCTCGTTCTTACCTTTCCGCTGCATGAATTCCACAACTCTTCATATCTCCTTGGGAGATTCAAGATATGTGTTTCGCGTGATGACCATCCTTCCTTGTCACAATTCGTGAATGCAGTACGATTCGGTGGAAGTGCAACGCGATTAGTTGGGCTACCTTGTATCTCAGTCATCAACAGATCCAGTTCGTCAAATTGTAACGAGTGATTTTCAGAAAAACTTGGTCCACCGTATCCAAGCATACTCCAGCTCCAAATTCCTGCCTGCTCAAAAACCGGCAGGATACACTCCCCACCAGAATACTCTATCAAATATGGATAGAAGAGTACGTGTGGTAGATTCGTCATGAGCATACACCACTCAAATGTGTGGAATAATGTCCCATTTAAAGAAATTTTATTCCAGTAGTCTTTATCCGTACACAGATGAGCTCTCATTGCTTACCTCCCTCATTGATTGTACTACGCACGAAGCAATATAACTTAAATCATCGGCAGTATTTGGTGGTTTAAACGGAATAGATAGCACTAACTTCCACAACTTTTCCGCATTTGGGTTCTCTTTGCCGAATCGTGCATATATAGGCATCAAGTGTAATGGGTAGTAATTCCAACAAGTTTGAATACCTTTGAACGATAAATACTTGGCACACCTATATCGGTCACCAGAATGTTTGAACAATAATGTAAAATAGTTGTATCCGTGGCCCTCAACAATGTCTCCCACAACTGAGATGTCACAACACGTCTCTATAGAAGACTTCAGTAATTTAAAGTTGAGTGCTAGAGCCTCTTCCTTTTGTTTGAACTGTTTTAATTGGTTGGCGAGTATTTGTTTATGTAATTGGTTCATCAACAATGGTTCAGCGTTGTCAACACGATCTGGCAGTGCATCAAGCTTGTCATTTAACAGTGTAGGTAATATTCCAAACTTCTTTAATAGAACGTGACTCCACTCAGGAAGCTCGGACATAGCAAACAGTTGAAACCTCTCTCGTAGGTAACCTGTATAACGTTGAGTCAACTGATCAAGAGACTCGGTACTTATGTTTATAGATGAATATACCGAATCCCTATCACTCTTCCAGATAACACACCCCCCACCGAGCGAAAATATAGGTTTCGTCGAACCAAAACTAAGAATACCAACATCACCTGCAAAGCCACACCGGACATTGTTCACGTTGTTAAATAATGCTTGGGCAGCGTCATCTATCATGAGAATACCTTTGGATCTCGCCCAGTTAACAAGTTGGTCGTCTTCTGAAAATCCGTAGGTATGGGTGAGGATAATTGCCCTAGTACGTTTTGTGACGGATCTTTTTACAGATGCGAGACTCATCACAAATCTTTCATTGATATCAACCAGAACTGGTGTGGCACCAACTGTTAATACTGCGTCAATAACTGCTGGACAATTGAATGTTGTCAATATAACTTCATCACTTTCGCCAATACCGAAGGCTCTGAATGCTACCACAAGTGCTGATTTACCTGAATCAGTGAAGGTGTACCTTGCAGACGGAAATATTCCCTCAAACAAGATCAGTAGCTTTTCGTCAATGGCGCATTCTAGTTTTTTTTGACTCATGAATAGTCTCTTTGCAAGGTCTCTTATGAGTAGGCCGTGACCCCCCCTATCCAGTTTAAAAGGGTAAACCGGATAACGGATTTTCTTCGGCATATGAGGATAGAGTGTGTCAAAATTCAACTGGACAAAACCCCTCCCTGAACAAAAATAGGGCAACTCGTATAATACAATTCTAAATCTGCAAGAACCAGTATTTTTGCTGAATACAGATATGGTTGGGAGATCTTCGTTGTCTCTACTTTCAATTCAAAAGTAGTGCTCTCATTTGCGGCAAGGCAGAACGAAAATTTGTCTGGTAGGATGCACAGATTGAATACTCGGGTTGATTCAAAGCGAAGCCCACCAGCCCCTTTAATTATTTTAGCGCTTAGATTGGTAACTGTTACGTGTGGGACCGCTTCAGTAATCGTGTTGAAATAGTCGGATAACTGAAATCTAATTTCGACTTTAGGATTTGCGGGATTATCTTCAATAACCCCGCACTTCGGGCAATGGTGAATAACTCTCAGTTGATGTGTAACTCGATGAATTACGTTCCATTTAGACGATCTAGAGTTACAGAATGGGCAACGATAGTACACATCACGATGCTTCACTAGTCTTGAATACTCATAGTACACATCTGGCATCCAGATTGACGTGTCCGATGTCGTCTTATGTAGCGCGGAATCCAATATGTCGTTCTGAATACATTCCATTTTTTTATTTAGTTTCTCTAAATCATTTGTAACACGACGATAGGCGGTGGCATCGTAACAGAGTTCCTGAACCTTTACTGCTAGGCGATCTAAAGCATTAAACACTGTTGGAAACTCATTATGCACTTTTTTCCCTAACGCATACCGCTGTAAGCCAAAAATCCAGTTGGTTATGTTTGCATAATTAATCTCATTTTCTATCTTTTGCCGATTAAGCAGTGTTATCGTTATACGATTTTGGCTGTAACCGGTCCAGGAAAAAGTGAACAAACGTGTGCGGTTAGTAATTGGATCGCCAATGATCGCGTAATATACTTCGCGGCTTCCATTGACATCGACAAACGTATTCTCGGACTTCCAGCTTTCAGGTAAGTCGATAACTCCTAGTGCTTGTTCGGACAAGAAAACAACCTCAAATTGAGCATCCGATTTCCACTCCAATACAAACCCGGACTCTATAGAAGAATGCAAATCTAATTCATATCCGGTTTCTGGGTCACCTGTAATCACAAATGACGGAATATCGAAATCAGTCTGATTTAACCAAAGATTCAACAGCCTAACGGCATCTCCGATGCTATACCCATTTATTAACAACGTGTGCAAAAAACATAATTCAGCATCTGGACCGTACTTAATTACACTTGGACTGACATAAACTGCAGCATAATTTTCGAGAAAACTATTTGACAAGGAAACATCTGTTGGCAAAAGTGTGTCACTGAATCTCGTTCCCATACAGATATTTAGAACTACAATTCTTGCATTAACTTGATCCGTGGTGACTCCATTGTCCTTGACTGGACAAGATTTCCCCAACTCACAAGTAAGTCCATTCCCAGCTTGATAAAAATGTGATTTTCCACAAATTATCGAGTCCTGCAGTGAAACTACATCTTCTGAACCATGTGTAGATACCAAAAAAGCTCCATACTGTTCCCCATCCAGCAATTGGTTCAATCTACGAGACATATTGTCCGCGTTTGTAATAAATTCCGTGCCCCCTTGCAATGTATACGTTTTATCATTCCGCGGTAACACAACTATACTCTTGTTTGACGGTTGATAAATACAAGTTTTGACGAGTAGCCAACTCAAATGGGATAAAGTTTTCCCAGTTATGAGGGCAATAGGACAATACTCCATTACGCTGTGGTATACGTGTGTATAAAAATCGTGGTTCAGTTCTTCTGGTGCCGCTAGAACCATAATGTACTTAGCACTCAAATGGCGGGCCATCAGCCTAATATCAGATAAATGGGGCACCAACACTACACGTGAGCGCGTGACTGTTCCAACCAAATCTTTTATGTTGAAATAAGGAGACTCCGATCTTACAAAAACATACTTATGATTCTCTACCGAATCTCTTGTTTCAGGATTTGCCTCTTCAGGAAAGTCTATCATTCTGGCACCTATATGTGGCAAAAAATTTGAAAACTGATTTAGTTCATCCAACATGGGCACGGTTTCTATACTTCCTTCGACAAACCGTGCTGCCCAATCGTAGAACGTCCGGATATCCTTCGTGACTGCCACGTTACTCATACTGTACACTCCGTGATGAAACTAGCTAAGTCTTGAATCCCCTGCTCAAGAGATATTTGTGCACTGAAGTTCAACAACTCTCTAGCCTTTGACGTATCTGGTATCCGACGGAAAATCTCTATTGTAGAAGGTCTAGAATCTTGTTCATCCAGTGGCCGAAAGACTATTTCAGATTTAGAATGAAGCATTGCAACAATCTCCTGTGCCAATTCTAGTACGGTGGTAGGTCGGGAAGAATTAGCAATATTAAACACTTCAAAAGGATCGCCTTGGAAATGATACGCGAGAAGAGAGCCCGCTATTGCATCCCGAACGTGTGTAAAGCACCGTATTTGACTTCCATTTCCATAAATCGTGATAGGATAGTTCTGAAGAGCTAG
The DNA here is from genome assembly GCA_021821085.1 of Bacillota bacterium. Lineage (GTDB taxonomy): Bacteria > Bacillota > Bacilli > Alicyclobacillales > SLC66 > Sulfoacidibacillus. Next base: position 10,949 of record JAKACV010000051.1, read on the forward strand.
TTTAACGAATTTTTTCATGACAAAATCTTCTCTTTGCTCAGGACCGTATATATTGAAGAAACGCACCACACGCACGACGAGATCCTCTGATGCCGCGTCTCGCAACAGATATTCTGACTCTAGCTTTGTTTTGCCATATACCGATTTAGGAAATGAGGTGTCATTTTCCAAAAATGGTACTTTGAGTCCGTCGCCATAAATTTCAGAACTCGAGGAAAAAAACAGTTTAGAAATACGATTACGTTTACAAGCATTAATTACATTAGCAGTTCCTTGTAAGTTTATGGAACGCACTCGGTCCCCATTTGATAGACAATCATTAACACCTACTAAAGCCGCTAAATGGAATACCCCGTCAACACCTTCAAGAGCATAGTTTAAGCTGCCTTGGTCAAGTATGTCGCACTCGACAAACTGCACGCCTTCTTCATTCAATGGCTGTCTATCCACAACCCGTACTATATACCCGTTTCTAATAAGTTCCCTTACCATGTTACGTCCAATAAATCCTGATCCACCAATGACAGCCACACTATTCACACACTTCACCCCTTGGAGACATTTTACTTGACGCAAACGTAATTTATAGTTTCCGCAACGTATTGAGCGTCAGCAACCGTCATTAAGCTATAAATTGGCAATGAAACAATTTCAGAAAATACCAATTCGGTAACAGGTAAGCTTAAACGTGGCCACTCAGCATAAAACGGTTGCATATGCACAGGTATAAAGTGAACACTCGTTCCAATGCCGTAATCCTTTAAAGAACTTATGAAGTCATCTCGCGAGATTCCACAGTCAGGTTTGATACGGATTGGAAATAAATGCCACGCGTGTACGTTTCCTGAATCAGAATCTACATGCGGCAACTGAACGTGGCTATGCAATCTATTTAAGTAAACTTCCGCAATCTGTGCACGCTTCGATTGCATCGCTGACAATTTCGCTAATTGAGTGATCCCCAGCGCGGCTTGAGGGTCCGTCATATTGTACTTATACCCTGGTAACAACAGTTCATATCTCCATGAACCAGCCTTGGCATATCTCTTCCACGCATTCGACTCAATACCATGCCAGCTCAACAGGCGGGCCTGATCTGCAATTTGTTTATCATCTGTAACCAATGCTCCACCCTCACCAGTGGATAACGTTTTAGTTGCGTAAAAGCTAAAACACACTATATGTCCGTGGGTACCTATTGGCTTATTTTTGTAATAAGCACCCATAGCATGAGCCGCATCCTCTATAAGTAATAAATTATGTTGATTGCAAACGTTCATTAGGCTGTCAATATCTGCACTCAGTCCGGCGTAATGTACTGCAACGATAGCCTTCGTTCTTGATGTGAGTTTAGATACTACGTCTTGCACGTCGATACAAAAGGTATCTTCCTGAACATCAGCAAAAATCGGCGTAGCACCGACATGGACTATCACATTAATGGTTGAAGCAAACGTGAAACTAGGGACAATGACCTCGTCTCCCTCTTTGATTCCAGCCGCTAGCAGCGCTAAGTGAAGTGCAGCTGTCCCAGAGTTACACGTAACAACGTACCTTCCGCCAAAGAAGCACTGGAGTTGTTCTTCAAATTCCAAAACTTTTGGCCCTTTTGACAGCCATCCAGATTCAAGAGCATTCACAACTGCTTGTATATCTTCTTTGTCAATGTCCGGTTTTGCGAAAGGTAAGAAGCTAGTTCGTTTATTCATAAAATACCCTCCTACAATGTGGAAATATGCGACGCCACAATCCCTCTTCTTCGAAGTATGTTACGGGTGTCAAAAATAGCATTTGCTCGTTCGGAGATTGTCAAGTAATTAATTGACGAGTGGTCCGTGTGAATAATAACTAAGTCATACGTTCTATAGTCAATTAACTCAAATTTCTCAGACACAAGGCGGGTACCATTGTCCAAAATGATCTCAGTCACGAGTGGGTCAAAATAATCCACTTGAAATCCTGAAGTTGAGAGCTTTTCAATAAGATGAAATGCGGTGGATTCTCTACAATCCGCTACATCGGCTTTATAAGTTACTCCTATAATCAACACCCGCTTTGTGCCACCTGTAGCAGACGCATCAAGAAGTTTGTTAATTTTACGGATAAGATATGATGGCATTCCTCGGTTAATTTCACTTGCTCTGTCGATTAAAGATGTAGTTAGTCCTGTTTCCTTGGCAAACCAAGATAGGTATAGTGGGTCTACCGGAATACAGTGACCCCCAACCCCAGGACCGGGATAGAACTTCTGAAATCCGAACGGTTTACTGTCAGCCGCTTCAATAACCTCCCAAATATCAATCCCCCAGTCTTCACATAGAATAGCCAGTTCATTAACAAAACCAATATTCACGAGCCTATATGAATTCTCAACTAATTTCGCCAGTTCTGCGACTTCCGGTGATGACACTTTGATGACTTGGTCAAAAATTGTCCTGTAATAGCCCGTCACCAGCTGTGTACATTCATTAGTTATACCTCCAACCAGTTTTGGGATACTCTTTAGCTCGTATGAATCGCTACCAGGATTGATTCGTTCAGGTGAAAACGCAACAAAAAAATCAATTCCAACGTTCAAATTACTATTTTCCGTAAGTATCGGTAGAACTTCACGGCGGGTTGTCCCCGGATACGATGTGCTTTCGATAATTACAACTTGTCCTCGTCTGATGTATGTACTTATCCCGGCGATAGCAGAACGTAAAATTGACATATCGGGTTCCAAACTGCTCTCTGGATCAGTACTATGTTTCAGGGGAGTAGGAACACAAATAATCACAAAATCACAAGTTGAAACGTGCTCAAGACCGCAGTGAAATGACACAGATCTGTCATGCGCCACGGCCGCTACTTGTGTATTTGTGATATCACTGATGTAGCTTTTGCCGCGTTTTAAGCTCTCGACTTTAATCGGGTCGATGTCAAACCCACTAACTTGATACCCTGCAGTCCAATTGGAAATCACAAGAGGCAGACCAACGTATCCAAGTCCAACAATCCCTACATGTGCAGTTCGGTTGTTTATCTTACTCTCAAGCAGTTGCCCCAGTCGCGCAACTTGAACGTTTTCACTCGTCAACCCCTTAACCCCCTTCCCATCTGCAAAACATCTTCAGTGTTATCCTATGCAGATAATACGGACATCAAAACAAACACTCGAACTGTCTATGGGGTCTAATAGAGATAGTTAGACTGTTTCAGCTTTACCGTTACAAATTCACCATAGTTTCTCAAAGATCTGATATGAATACATTTAATAATACCTGCCCCGCTTGGGTTTTTGACTCTTTCTTGACCACGCCATGAATATTTCAAGTTTAATATTAACGGGTGTTTTGTGTATTGTCCAATGAGCGTTTAGCAGATTCGCGATTCCAGTCAGAGCAAGGGATTTCAGATTGAAAATAGTACTTCACCCCAAAATTCTAGAAGATATGAAGTGACCAAAACCCAAATCTCCAAGAAAGGAAGTGCAATTGTATCTACTCCAACAAACGCTATTTCCCTCCAAATTAATGGCTTGAAATTGAATCTCGCGAGCAGTTTGACTCTTTTCTTTTCTGCGCTGGATTTAGAGCATTATGTCATCAATTTAAGAAGTTCGTTCCCCCAAGGCGCTAAACCAATTTCGCGAGAGGCTATCCTACGGGCGTTTCTAGCCGCCTCACAGGAGGGAATCTCGACACTCACCCAGTTACATCGACGCTGGATCAACTCTGCTGTTTTGCTATCAATGCGGGTTTCGCTTGGATGAACTCACACCTTCCTTCGCCACGTAGAGTCGAGTCTTCAAGACCATTGTCAACAAGGGCTTGCCGAGAAGCTGTTCGTGAATCTCGTGCGTCAATGTAAAGAAGCAAGAATTACCGACGATCAGCACCTTGCCATCGACAGCACCGCAATAAACGTCTACGCGAAAAAGTAACCAACATTACGGAGTCAAACCACAGGCATTACCACTTGTGGCGTAAAACGTGATCCATCCGGCAATACCCTGCGTTGGTTTGACTACAAGATTCACCTTGTGGTAGATACAAAAAATGAATTGCCTGTCACGCCAGTGAACGTCTTTGACGAAGAAATAACAATTCCCTTGATAAATGAGACTGAGGAAATCAGGTAAAAAGTCAAATTTGTCATGATGGACGCTGGTTATGACCAAGTGAAGAATTACGAAGCCGCTCATGGCTACGGTGCACAAACCATCGTTGCTATGAACAAACGCGGCGAAAAGAAACCGCCAGCACAGGCATTGCGTCCAATGGTACGCCTCGGAGTATGATGGACTACGAAATGGCCTACAGGGGTGCCGACGGAGATCGCTTGAAGTTCTGCTATCCGCATATGGTCGGAAAAACTGATTGTCCACTGGGTGTACCGTCGCCTGCTCGGATTCAAACAATAAGATGGTGATCATGAAGGCGATCACAGAAGATGTTCGTCGGTACTCAAATCCACACCAAGATATGCGTGAATTGGAAGGAACTCTACACGGAACAAACCGCCGTAGAGCAATGTAACTCGAGATTGAAAGGCTATTTGGTGGTGAACAATTTGCACGTTCGTGAAATCCAGAAAATCACTGCCGCCGTGTATCTAAATGCAATTGTTTTACTGGCATCCGCCTCGGAAGTATATATTGCAATCGCCATCATAAGTTTAGGTAGGGATGCCTGCCTGATCACTTTATTCGCGGCATTGTACGACATGCTCGTCGTGGTGCCGTTCATATCCTCGGAGGTCATATGTAAGAACGGAGTCAAGGAATTGCATGCGATGACAATGAAGCGCAGTCGGGTTCATGCGAAAATCAGGTCAAGTCCATAATTGTGTGTAATTTCGTTTTCCCTTTGTCGACGGGGTGCCTTGCCTTTTCATCGCCGTCCGACGACTTGAAGCTCTTCCGTTCCTCTCGTGATTCATGCGGCTCCACCCTAGCGCAAGGTGGAAGCTTCATGATGCCGACATTATCGTCTCCTGCTTCAAGCTCTCTTGCAGCTCTTTGCACCACGTAGCATACGCATCCATGTCGAGGTATTTTCGATGAGACGACCATCCCTCATCGATCTCCATCAATAACGCTCCTAGCAAACGAAGCGCAGATTCTCAGTTGGGAAAGATGCGAATCACTCGTTCACGACGGCGAATCTCCTCGTTTAATCGTTCCACACTGTTCGTCGTCCGCAACTTCCGACGCAAGGATTCAGGCAACGCCAACACGGCCGTCGCATCCTCAAACCCTTCTTCCAACACCTTGATAGCCTTAGGTGCCTTCTCGCCGTATTCTTCGAGCACACGGTTTAACAGCGTCCTTGCCGTTTCCTCGTCAGGCGCCGTTAGAATCGCCCGCACCTGCTGCTGGATTTCAGACATCAGCTTCTACAAAAAACACGGGATTCGATGGAGTGGCCCGGCGCTTGGATGGCCTTCGAAGGAAGAGCGCAAAGAACAGAAGCGACAGGCGAAGATTGATGCGGCGGAGCGCAATACTGTCGAAGGGAAATTTGTCGAGGGCAAGCCTAAGGGCAGTGTGGATGGCGAACACGAGCGCGACGGTGATTGCCATCCAACTGCTGGTGATGAACCTGGAGAAGAGATTACGTTTCTTTTTTTGTCGCCAATTCTGTCCACTCTTTCAAATCATCCGAGAGGAAACAGGGTTGGTCATTTTGTGCCGTTCGACACTCCCTACTGTAGTGGACGAATATTCCTCCAGCGCACTGAGGTTCAAATACCGATTGGACGCTTCAGTAAATCATATAAAGAGGCCTCTTTCCACAACGCGAACCAAAAGATGCAACCATACCCCGCACAGAAAAGAAATATGACTGAAAAAGAAGAAAATCGCCGCCACCAAAACGAAGGCCGCTACGGGCAGGCCCGCCTTGACGCTGGTTTGTGTCCATCGAACCCTGTGTTTTTTCGCTGCTGTGCTGTAGATCTTGGCCAAGAGCAGAGCCAGCCACCATATGAACAGCGCGGGCAGCACACCGAGTGCTGCCCCGCAAACCATGGCCATCTTCCAATCTCCCTGCCCCCAGAGTCCAAGAAGCGTCGGAATAAGGAGTAACAGCCCGGTGCAAAAGAAGGCGAAAACCGCTGCTTCTCCGGAACCACTGCCGACGTGCCACGCCAAGAAGAACACCAATCCAATCAGGTTTAGCCAATTGGGAATCCGTCGCTCACGGATATCAAACCACGCTGCGACACACGAAAAGACAAGGAACGCGATCCAAATCCACGCTCCGTGAGCCATCCCCACCCCGAACCATGCCTGCTTACTCCACGCCGAAAACAAGCCTTCACCCCCATCCACAAACGGTTCTCTCCTCATTCATCAATGAATTGACCACTCCGGACAGCCGCATAAACACGCACCCTTGGCCGTTTCTGTGACAAACGTCTGATTCGTCAAGCTGCGCTCGATAAAATCAAAGTCTCCGGGGAGCGTCGTGTCTGGGTGCGTATGCTTTGTAAGTTGGATAATGCATGCGTAATTGTTTCCGTTTACCACCACGTGTCGTCTGAGCACCAAACAATGACCCCCAACTGGAAACCACGCCGTCATCCTCTTCCCCTCTGTCGTCAGACAATGAACCTTTCATCAATCGCTGTTCATCAACCCATCATTTCAAGCGCTCTATGACCACGTGGATGCTAACATGATCCGTTTCTCCACTCCTTCTCAGCCTCATTTTTTCCTTGTTGACTTTGATTGGAGCCCTCGCTCGTTATTGAATCACAACAGGCACCCACTGCTCGACGTTCACGGTAACCCAACCATATTCGGGTACGTTTCGATACCCAGTGAAGGTCTCCACACGAGTCACCGGTACCGATTCCATCGTAAAGATCGGAATCGTTTGCGTGCGATAGACAGGCACCGTTTGAACCACAGGAATCGTCTCCGTGCGATAAACGGGAACCGTTTTGTACGCAGGCTTCTGGATCATACCGCCGGAGCATTCATAGCGTCGGAGATGGACATCGTACATCCATTCGCCGTCACAAATTGAAGTCGTGCCGGTTTGCACGCGCTGCGTGCCTACTAGATAGCGTCTGGTGATTGAACCGATTTCCTGTTGCTTGGTTCCAATTTGAAACGTTTGTGTGGTGGTCCCCGTCTGCACCCGTTCACTTTGGACCGTCGTCACATCGGCTTGGTACGTGTACGCTTGCTGTGTCGTGCCGATCTGTTCCCATTTTTCAGTTTGCACGATCCTATCGTAGCCACCCGTGATGGTCACAGGGTTGCTGTTTGCCATCGCCGCCCATGCGAAAGGGGACGGTGCGAAAAAGAGAGATGCCACACCCACGAATGCGCTTTTCCATCTGAACATTTCGGATACCCCCTTCAATCGATCTGCGCCACAAAGGTTTGGCTGATGTCCGGTTGCATCGTGATGCGCGTCGAGAGCGTTGTCCCTTGATCGATTTGTGCAACGATCTTACCCGTCGTCCGATTGAGGATGCGCAGCGTGTAGCCATTCAGCGGGTGATTGACCGTCGCCGTAAGCGTAACTTGGTTATCCGTCGCATCGCCCACTGCCGATAGCGTCACGGTAAATACTCGCACGGTGACAGAGGTCGTACCCACTGCTCCATCACTGCTAGCCATCACCGTATCCGTACCACCCGTTCCCGACGCCGTGAAGGTGGCGGTGAAAATTCCCTGACGATCGGTTACGACAACGTGCGGACGAATCTGCCCGCCAGCGGCCGACAGCGTCACGGCTTGATCGGCCAACCCTGTCCCCTTCAAAGACACCCTACCGCTCAGCAGTTCGGATTGACCCACCATGAGACTTTGGAGAGGATTCAAGGTAACCATCGGTATGGGGGCACTTATGGGATACTGCGTTTGATACGATCCACTACTGCCTGTCTGCGGATTCGTCACCGTCACCGTGATCGAATCCCCCGGCGCAAATACCTCGCTACCTTGCCCGGCCGATCCATTCGAGACACCCGTTGCCCCGTATCTGTCAAATCCGTCCACGACAATCCGATCATTTTCCCAGGACGTGATTTTCGGTTGGACCGAAAAAGAAGACCCATCCGCTGCCGTCCATCCGCGACGGCTATCCTGGATGAGTAATACCGTCTGACTCGCCGTTGGTGGATTCCCAAAACCGTAACCAGAGATCACGAGTTGCGGTCCCCACGTGGAAGGGTTCCAGGACACGAAGTCGACATGTGTAGTGTCGGCGCCCGGGAGGATCCGAACCTTGGTGTTCGTCAGCCAGGTGTTCTCTGTCGGCGACAGCGATGGAGACTGCCCCCACAGGGCTTGCGCCATCTCGTTGCTCGACTTCACACCGATGGCCACCGCGTGATTGAGCGTGCCCCACGCGGCCGGAAGCAACCCTACCGTGAGCACGCCGACGGCAAATACGGTCCACAGGAGCATGCGCGTTTCTCGTTCCATGATGGACTCACCCCTTTCCCACCACGGGATAGTCGGCCGGAACCACGACGGTCATCGGCACCGCCATCGACCGAAGCTCCTGCACTCGCGCGGCGGCCGAATGCAGAAACAGTGGCAAATAGTAGCCGCTGACGGTGACCGTCACCTGATTGCCGCTGATGGCCGTGACGAGCGACAGGTTCGAAAACACCTGCGCCAGGTGCATGTCGTTCACCTCTTCGTCGAACACCTCGGTCGCGGCGGCATTCACCGTGCCCGTGAGCGACCACTGCGCCTGTGTGAGGAAACCCGCAGACGATCCCGAAACGGTCTGCGTCACCTGGGACTGTGCGGCGAGGGCAGCCGCGGCTGTCGCGCGGCGCAGGTCCGTTCCCGCGGCGAGACTCGCCGCCAGCCACGCCAATATCAACAGCAAGATCATCCCGACGGTCACGGACAGGAAGGCCATGTTGAGCGAAAACGTATAACCGTCTTCCTGGCGAACCCAGTCCCATAGAGGCAGTCGCCGCTTCACGGCCCCACCCCCGTGTACTGTACCTCATTCCACTGGGTCGCGGAGGCCGTCATCGGAGTGTTTGCCGGGAGCGCCGGGCCGCCAAACAGCGTGAGTGCCCGATCAAACGGGAGCGGCGCATTGTAATTGACCGACAGACTGGCATTCGCGGAGGTTGGCGTGGACGTCGCGCTCACGCCCGTCTGCCCACTCGCGGGTGGGACGGCATTCACCGTAATCAGCGTCTGACCGTTGTACGTCGTCGGTAGGTTCATCGCAGACAAGTCGGTATTGATTTCGTTTTGCGCGTCACTCGTGCTCCCCGTGATGGCATACACGCGAGCCGCATCCGCTGCGATACCATCCATCTGCATCTTCATGCCCACCAGCGACGGGGCAAGGACGAGGATCACCGTCACAGCGAAGCTGACGCAGATGGCAAACAGCGTTGTGATGAGGTTGCTTGGCAAGCGAATCCCTCCTCAAAAACAAAATGGGACAGACCCTGTGGCCTGCCCCGAAAGAGTTCGATTTCGTTACGGCGCGCGGTAGCCGCCGCTTGCGACCGATGGGGTACCCAGTTGCAGCGTGCCGCTCTCCGCCTGCTGTGCGAGTTGCGTCAGGCCGTTTTGCGAGGACAGG
>JAKACV010000101.1 GCA_021821085.1 Bacillota bacterium
AAAGGATACGGCACTCCCCTTCTGCGGGATCTTGTTTGAGCCAATCAAGAGAATTTTGTCGCTTGAGAGAGTTCATCTCTCCATCGACGTGATGAAGCTCACAACGAACAAGATCCTCTTGAGCATTATGATGAGTTTCAGCGTACAAATTAACGAGCGTCATAAAAGCTTCTGTAGCTTCTTTAGAATGGTTGATAGAACTTGAGAAAGCCACCGCACGTTTCATAGGTGTTGTATCCTCAACCAAGGTTTCCAGTCCCTCTTCACCAACCAGCGACAATTCACGCTTGGATAGACCTTTCCAACTGCCAATAATTTTAGCGGCAAAATCGCTACTGATGGCCTTCTTTCCATCCAGATCATATGCATTAAACTGGTTTACCAATGGTGCCAATTGTGCTTCATCTACCGCTACAATTAACACTTTGTAATCAGCTAGCAAATCATTTTTGACTGCTTGTCCAAAGCCAAGACGATAGAATTCCGGTCCATAGATAACTTCGTCGTCCATGGAGTACAACACGGCATCATTTTTATCAGCCTTGGTTTTAGCTTTATCCGCATAAATCCGTGGTGTAGCTGTCATATATAGTCGTTTCTTACCATGAATCGTAGATTGATTATGTATCTTGACGAAATCGGTTGCCTTTTCCTTACCAACTGTAATCCCTGTTGTACGATGAGCTTCATCACAAATAATAAGATCAAACTCGCCAAGTCCATTACTCTGTGCATCGTTGATGACCTGAATGGACTGATAGGTAGAAAAAACGACAACTCGCCGATCCATACTGACACGTTGCGTTGCGTTGGCTAATTTTAATGCATCCGTAGTGGCCGGATACGCAAGGTCATGCGTCCGAATATCTTCGTTCTCCTTGCCCACTTTGGTATCCGAACATACAACAAAAGCATGAATAGGCTTTGCAGATTCGGCTGTCCATTCACGCAGAGTTTGAGAAACCAACGAAATAGAGGGGGCTAGAAACAAGATACGTGCATTATTCGGCGTGATTGTTTCGGCAATGTGTAGAGCAGTGAGCGTTTTCCCTGTTCCACAAGCCATAATAAGTTTTCCGCGATCATACGTTTGAAAACCTTGCTTGGTCGCTTCGAGCGCTTGACGTTGATGTTCTCGTAATTCTTTGCGTCTTTTTAAACGCAAGTCTTTCAAATTGGTTAGACTGAACTGACTCCAATCCACCGGGCTATTCGCTAAATCTTGTACGCGAAGGCGAGATACCGGGATGGTTTGTTGTTCAAGTGCTTTTTCTGCCGTGCTACTCCATTTGTCCGTGGTGGATACGATAAACCGTGTGGCAAAGAAATTCAACTCACCATCAACTATAAATTGCTTGCCTGACGCAGTAAAAAATGAATCTATATCACTTTTTTGAATCGTATGATCTGAATCATAAAACTTACATTGAATCGCCCAATATTCCCCGGTATCACGTTCACGGGCCACGATGTCAATACCATCGTCACTGCCCCATCGATACGGCCATTCCGACCAAAGCCATACGTCACTCAAACAATCGGCATATTGTGGATCGGTCAAAAGATAATTTGCGATCAGACGCTCGAATAGATCCCCCTTGTCACGGTGGGATCGAGCTGCTTGGGTGAATTCATCAAGTAGTCCGTAAATACTGCTCATGCTTTACAACACTCCGTATTAACGTCATTTAACTATGATTTTAGCAGATACGTGACCTAAATGAAAAAGAGTACACTCATTCAAATTATCGTGTCAAAAAATTCAAAATTTCATTTTCGGAATTTTCTACAGCGTCTTTAAATCCTTTTACATAGAGCATTACACATCCATCTAGTGATTTCACCGGATTTTGGAATATTGAAGATGTAAATGGATCTGTTTGTCCAAAAAAGTTAGCGATAAAACGGTACATATCAGGAGTAGGCCACTTCATTTTAAGTGGGTCCTTATTCCAACAACATGGAGATTTCGGAAAATCTGCAATTAGTACAATGCGCCGATTACTGCCATGCGTTTTTTTAAATCTCCATAGCAAAGAATTAATGTGTAAATCTCCAAAAGAATACCCAACAATAAGAAGACTAGAATTGTTTAATAGAGATTGCTGAAATACATTGTAATAGTAACTATATGGATAGGCTAATAATTTGTCGGATTTTCTCCGACCTGTAATGATGGGGCCAATAATCGCTTGCATGCCAGACTGGCTTATATTCGGTGATCGATTATTCCAGGTGTCACATGACTTTTTTAAACTATTGAATTTATAAAGATCCTCAAAGAAATTTTCGAGATAGTTATCATTCTTATCGTCTTGTCGATAGCCATAAAAAATACTACCATGCAGGTGCATTATTCGTGTTGTATTATCTAACTGCGTCATCTGGAACGGGTCAAATGTGGAGTATTCACTATCGGTATATCGATAACCATCATTAAAATTATGGATGCTTTGATCAACACAATCATCATAATTTAGTGTTCCAATATCCCAACAACATGAATTTGTTGCCTTCACCCAGAAATTCCAAAACCATGTATTCGAATCTGAACATTTAAATTGACCATTGTACTGATTGACCCGTTCTGCGATGATATTGATCAATCTAGATTTAGCTAAGTTTAGCGAATTTGGCTCCGAAAATTTTTGCGACTTAACTTCGATAAAGGCGAGTTCCGCAGGATTATATTCTGAATTTTTAAATCGCATACCGTTAGAATACGAGGATAATGACTCCAGCGCATTCATGATATCCTCAAAGTTTGGCTGTTGCCTGTCATGTGATGGATTGTTCCATCCAACAATTTGGTTGAATAACGCTTCACAAGTTTCTTCTTGACTACAAATATTCTTCGTCAATTCAGATGAAGTAGGTCCACCAATTTCTATTGCTGCACCTGCACCGAGCAATGCTGTCGCCCTGTTCAATGAGTCTACCCCTTTTCCAATATATCTTTCGTAATTATGAGTGTAGCAGATGCAAATAGGTAATAAACAAGTCATAACCCCTCCTTACAGATTACCTTACAGATTACCTAAGCCAGCATCTAACGAGGACTGTCATTGATCTCTTGCTTTTGGGATGAAATCAGTGATTCAACGACAGCATCTTCGCTCGAATATTCTCAACGTGGTACACTAAAAACACGAGTTGTATTAGGGGGTAGCGACATGCGCTTAACATCAGCTATTACGCGTGAAGGATTATGGTTTGTTGCACGTTGTTTAGAAGTCGAAGTGACTAGCCAAGGTGAAACTTTAGAAAGCGCTATGAGTAACCTGCAAGAAGCACTTGAACTTTATTTTGAAGATCACGATGTGCCTACAGGCATGGCGCCAATCATTGCACCCGTCGAGGTCAATATATAATGAGCCCTCGTGCGCCGGTTTTATCCGGACATCAAATGGTATCTTGCTTATCGCATTTTGGTTTTTCTACGGTCAGTCAGAAAGGTAGTCATCTCAAAATGCGTCATTTCGATGGACGCACTGTGATTATCCCTATGCATCGAGAACTTGCCCCTGGCACGTTACACTCAATTCTTCGACAATCCGGCCTAACCGTCGATGCGATCCTTGAATGGTTAGGTGTCTAGTGACTTAATCCTAATTGGTTCGAGCACCAAAAAGCCTTCCCACGCTTGGCGAAAGGCTCGTAATCGTATACCAGCATAGGAATAAACAAGAAGATGTGTCGCGCCACTCCGGGAAGGGAGGACGCGATGGTGGTTATAGTTTACCATCAATTTCATTCATGGTTTTTTGCCAATTGTCTTGGTTAAGCTCGGTTAACTCATCAAGAAGCCCAATGATTTCACTCGCATATCTCTTGTACCCGTCCACATCATCCAAAAGGTGCATAACGCCTCGACTTTCGATGCCCTCTTTGGATGCACGAATTTCCTGCCTTAATTCAGCCCCCAATCGTTGTACGATTCCCGCTTGGCGCACGACGGTCATTTCGAGTCGTTTAACAGCAATAAGGACCTTATTTTCCTCATCGTGGACTACAGAGATAGCCGCACTGCCTGCTTTTTCCGTGAGCCCCACACGATGAAGTGGTTGGGGAGTAACTGAACGATCATAACGTGGCTCTTGCTGTACAGTTTCTTCTTCTTCCTAATCATCGTCATACCATAAAGTATCGGACGCAAAAGGTTCTTCCTGTTCATCATCTTTTTGCTCATCTACCA
>JAKACV010000009.1 GCA_021821085.1 Bacillota bacterium
TTTGGATGATTTGGTGTTTGTGATACGAACCATCAAGGAGGTCGTCATCTTGTATATGCACGAATTTAACATGATGTCATTTGTGTCGTTTTCGCAAAAGATAGACACTGTGCTTATTCCAATCGGAATGATTGAGGCGCATGGACCACACTGCTCACTCTCGACAGATATTTTAATTCCACGCGAATTTGTTCGTCGTCTGAATCAAGTGATGGGCAACCAATTGCTAATGGCACCTGAAATTCCTTTTGGTCATTCATTTGGTCTCGCTCCCTTTCCGGGAACTATTGATATTCCGGGAGACGTTTTTGGCGCGTATGTTTTTGAAGTAGCAAAAGCTTTCTTGAAGCAAAATATGCGTAATATTGTTCTGTTTAATGGCCATGGTGGCAATATGTCGAGTCTTTCACTTGTTAGCGAAAAACTTGCAGATCTAGGTGCTGTTGTTTTGACGATCAATTGGTGGGTAGATTATCGTTCTGAAATTGTAAAGTATGCACCGGAAACCGGTCATGCGGGAGAGGATGAGACTTCTACTATACTCGCTATTGATGCGTCCCTTGTGAATATGCAGGATGTAACAAGTCAAACGATATCAACTCCCTCTAATTTGAAAATGAAGGACATGGGGCGACTTGCTTATCCACATGCCTATTCAGGCAATGCGGGAGCGGCGACAGCAGAAAAAGGTGAACAGATCTACTCGGCCTTACTTCCGTTGATCATTGCTGACATTGAAAAAATGTGGGCGTTTTCTTATTAGAGGTTGATCAACCAGATTGCGGAGAAGCCGCTCGTATCATGATCATGTTGTAGGATCGAGTCAATTGAGGTGGTGTTGTTCTTGTTCAAATTTATTCACTGTGCAGATCTCCATCTGGACAGTCCTTTGCGTGGATTATCCATGAAATCAAACGCGCCTGTAGAGCAAATTCGGACTGCCACACGTCGAGCATTGAATAACTTGGTTGATTTGTGTATTCAAGAAGAGGTGCAGTTTCTTGTGATCGCAGGAGATGTATACGATGGAGATTGGCCAGACTATACGACAGGACTTTTCTTCAGCGCTTGCATGGGGAAGCTACGGGAGCATCATATTGCAGTCTATCTCATTCGAGGCAATCACGATGCAGAGAGTACTATTACAAAGAAATTGGTACTACCATCAAATGTTATCGAATTTTCCTCGCAACAACCGGAAACGTATTTGATAAACGACATTAAAGTGGCGTTGCATGGTCAAAGCTTTTGGCAACGAGAGGTGCGTGATAATTTGGCCTCCACCTATCCAGAGGCTATGCTGGGTTACTTCAATATTGGCATTCTTCACACTGCAGCTGAGGGGCAAGAGGGACACGAGGCATATGCCCCATGTCGTATCAATGAGCTCGTTCAGAAAGGTTACGACTATTGGGCACTTGGACACATTCATAAACGGCAAATTCTTCACGAGAAACCGTATGTGGTTTTCCCGGGCAATCTTCAGGGAAGGCATATACGGGAAACGGGCCATAAAGGATGTACGTTAGTTACTGTGGATGGAACCAAAGTCTTTTTAGAACATCAAATACTCGATGTATTGCGTTGGTATGTGTGTGAGGTTGATTTGACTGACGTGGATACAGATGAAGAGTTGAATGCATCCATTTGCGTTCAAATGGAGAGGCTTCTTACCGAAAATCAGGGATATCCATTGGCACTTCGGGTGCGATTTTCAGGGCAGACACGCCTCCATGGGTATCTACTTCAGAATATGGAAAGGTATATCCACGAAGTGCAAAATGCCGCTGCGATAATGGCTGGGGACCTCATATGGATCGAAAAGGTGAAATTCTCAACAGAGCCTATCGGGGATATGGAAGGATCACAGGATCAAGATGACGCTATCGCAACGTTGCTTCAATCGAGGGATTCCGCATTGACTGATCCTGAGTTTCTTGACGACTTTCTTAAACATGTAAATCTGATTCAAGGACGCATAGGAAAGTATACACAGTCATCTGATGCTACGGTGATTGCAACCTCGAGTGATGTGGAGCCATTGCTAAAAGATGCTCAATCTATCTTGTTGAATATGCTTGGAAAGGGGAACTCCTGACGATGCGAATGAAGCGACTCGGGATGCAATCTGTCCTGCACTACGATGCGTTTGATCTCGATTTTGGTGAAGAGCAAAATGGATTGCACGTGCTTTATGGCCCGAATGAAACAGGAAAAAGTACTTTGCTGCATGTTCTGTTAGATGTGCTATTTGGCGGTCGAATCGAGGGTGATAGGAAAGAGCTGTATCCATCGCCCAAATCAAGAATTACTGGCGTGATCGAACGAGTGAATGGAACAGAGCTTCGGGTGAATCGCAAGAAAAATAGATCCACGCTTGTTTTGGCGGAAGGTTCGTCAACTGAGCTCTCTGAAGATCAACTGATCACGCTAGTAGGGGGCTATGATCGTGAGCGTTTCACCTTGCTCTTTGGTTTCGATCACGCTCGTTTGCGTCAGGGGGGGGAAAGCTTACTGCAGTCAGGAGGGCATGCTGGCGTATCGCTGTTTGAGGCAGGTGGTGGGGTCCAGCATCTGCAACGACTGTTCACTACCTTGACGGAGCGTTCGACACAATTGCTGGATCCTGGTTTTACAAAAACATCAGCAAAACAGCTGAATAAAGCATTGCGTGCGTATAAGGAGGCGGAGAAAGCTATTCGTACCTGCGGGATGATGGGAGATGAGTGGCATGGAGAACGTCGTCACATTTCAGATGTAGAGCATAAGATTACTGAGTTAACTGCGCAAAAGACCCAATACAGTCGGATCCTTTCCAAGTTGCAACGCGTACTACGGGTGCGCGGGTCAATCGGGCGTTGGCAGACTTTTAAAGATCTATTAGAAAAAATGGGTCGCGTAGTCGTGTTATCCGCAGATGAGGATGAGCGTATTATTCAAATTCTAATAGACTATGAAAATGCCGTAAAGGCACGTAATGAGCTGACTTCTGCTTTGCAACAGTATGAATCAGACATCGAGTCAATTCATGTTAATAGACGTGTGTTGGCACATGAAGAGTTGATTGGATTGCTCAGTGAACAGTTAACGCAATACATTGATTTTAAACAATTGGATATTCCACGGCTTATGGAGCAAAAGTTGCATCACGAGAAGGCTGCAGAGGAATTATTGTCATCGTTAGCACCTGAATTGAATCTACAGGAAGTCGAGAAATTGCGCATTCCATTCGTATTGGGAGAGCGTATTCAACAGATTTCTGTGCAGGTAAAGGATGCCCACAATGCTCTAACAGTTGCAAAGCAACGAGTTGAAGAGCAAGTAACGGTGAACGCGCGGATTGAAGGGGTACTAGTTGGACTAAGAGAGTCGATCGATGTATCCGCCTTGCGACTGCTTATTACGCAGGTTCGTCAAGAAGGAAATCTAGAGAAGGCATTGTATGAGAAGGAACAAGAATGGGCAGCAAGTCGAGTCGCTCTTGAAGGTCTTCTGCGGACACAGAACTTTTGGAATGGTTCGGCTGAAGAACTTGCAACACTGCCAATACCGCTGCGTGAGACAATTGACCAATTTGAACACGAGTGGCGAACTGTCACGCACGAGATCGAAGCTGCAGAGAGGGAATTCGCTCGACTGAAAGCAGAATTCGACAAGGTACAGGTGGACATCGATATGTTTGAGAAAAATGGACATGTCCCTGATGAATCAGAGTTAGGAGAAATTCGTCGTCGCAGAGATTTAAAATGGGAACTCGTTCAGCGGGTTTGGCTGAAAGAGGAGATGGATGAAGAGATCTTACGCGAATATGGTAGCTATGAGTCACTCGCTCAGTCTTACTCATCGTCGATACAGCATGCAGATCAAATGGGTGACTGGATGCGGCGCGAGTCAAAGCGATTGGCTCACCGCATGGAATTGATTCGTCAAAAAACTCAGCGAACACATGATATTCAGGTATGTGAGGACGGTCTGACTGCCAAACGACAACAATTCATTGCACTATCAGAACGCTTTACTGCTGCTTGGGAGAAGACTGGCATTACACCTCTTTCTCCGATTGAGATGCGGGCATGGATGACTGAATATTATCGCCCGATTCGTGCAGAACTTCAACAAGTTCAGGAGTTGGCGCGTGATCGGGATACGATTAGAGAACGCGGTGATAAGTATATTTTTCAGGCTCAATCTGAACTTTTACGACTGCAAATGGCGAAGGAGCCGCAGATAGGGGACTTGAACAGGTGGATTCAGCGCTGTGAACAGGTTGCTAGTGAGGCGGAGGAACGTGAGCGCATAAGACGGGATCTTATCAATAGGCTAAAAGAATCAAATGAGCAGTTCGAAAGATATGATCGGATATACAAACAGGCGCTAGCGGAGTATGAAGAGGTGACAAGAGCTTGGATGCAGATACAGGTGCAGCATCCATCATTGCCGAATGATGCAGATATTGCGATAAGGTATGTAGGGCAAATTCACCTGTTGTTTGATCATGTGGGTCATATACAAAACATACAAGATGACATTGCAGGAAAGCAGAATAAATGTCATGATTTTGAGTCTCAAGGTGATCAGTTGGCAACATTGCTCGAGGAGGATTTGTCGCCTCATGTCTCCTGTGAGCATTGGGTTCGGGGTCTCCTGAAACGACTTAACGAGTCTAAAGAGCAAGATGTGCGAATTGGAGAAATGGAGAAACGAATCACAGAAATCGAGACGAACATCAAACAGTTGGAAGGCGAGATGGACGAATTGGAGTCCATATTGGCTGTTTCCAAGGATCAATATGGTTGTGCAGATCAGGCAGCATTGCGAGAATTGATCCGAAAATCTCGTGAGTATAAGAGGATAGATCAGCAAAAGAAGGAGACGGAAATTGCAGTACGCGAAAGTGGAGATGGTCTCATAGTTGAAACTTTGGAGATGGAAGTAGAGGAGATGGGCGATCCGGATGCGATTCAAAGTCAGATTTACGAAATCGAACAGAAAATCAATCAATTGGCACAACAGGTTGATTCAGAACAGCAACAACTTTGGAGTCTGAAACAGAAGTTTGAAGCCTGGGATGGCAGTCAAGCAGATGCTGCAGAGCAGGCGCAAAATGCGCAAAATTATTTGGCTGAAGTGGATCAATATTGGAATCAGTATCTTCGTATTGAGTTGGCGCGTCGACTGTTAAAGCGTGCAATTGATCAGTTTCGTCAGCAAAATGAGTCTTCGATATTGGAACTAGCTGGCGCTTTTTTTGCAAAGCTCACACTCGGTCACTATCCAGAGCTCACAGTACAATACTCGGACAATGAACCGTACTTGGCTGCGAAAAACTCTGATGGATATGTGATACGCATACATCAGATGAGTGATGGGACGCGAGATCAACTATTTCTGGCGATGAGGTTGGCATTTATCGAGCAACATTTGCGGTCTGCAGAACCATTGCCACTCATTATGGACGATATTTTAGTCCATTTTGATGATGATCGAGCGCAAGCTACACTGGAAGTTCTTCGACAGTTGGCTCAAAAAACGCAGGTAATCTATTTTACTCATCAGCGGTCTGTTGTCTCAGCGGTCGAGCGTATGCGTGATAATCTGATACATTATCACGATTTGAGTGAGAGACGGTCAACAGCCGAATCGACAGCATAAAATCGACTATCTGTATTTACGTACCAGTAAGTAAAATCATAAGTGGCTCCGTTTTGCTCTGAACGAGTGGTGGAAAGGTCGACCATCGCATCATCAAGGGATCTATCACTCGTTGGGCAAACGGTCCACATTTTGATGCAATCATGGAAATGGCAATCTAGAATCCTCTAGTGAGTGATGGATTGACATCAATATTCCTGAATTATATTCTAAAAATATAATAAAAATTAGTAATCATGGTGGTGGGTGATAGGTTTGAAGGATGAACAATTACTCAAGTCGTCATGGGAACATTTCATCTATCATCGATGTTTAGATGTCGATGTGGATCCAATTATTTTAGCGTCTTGGCAGCGGGCAAAGGCCTATGGGGTTAACCCAGAACAAAAGCAAGGTCAGCACGGTCTGAATCAACGAGAACTCCAAAAACTTCAGTATATTTCTAGAGAAATCATTATGACGTCTCTTTCACTGATGGAGCAATTGTATGAATTGGTCAAGGGGTCTGGGTTCATGGTGACCTTATGCGATCCGAATGGGATTTTGATTAAGGTAATTGGTGATCAAGTGATACTTCAAGAAGCCGAAAAGATTCTGTTTGTAGAGGGAGCTGATTGGAGTGAAGAGGTGATGGGGACCAATGCGATTGGTACCTGTATCAAATTAGATCGCCCCCTTCAAGTCTATGCGGCTGAACACTTTTCTCGTGCCTGTCATTTCTGGACTTGTTCTGCGGCACCCATTCATAATCCCAATGGAGACGTGGTTGGGGTGCTCAACATGTCAGGTCCGTTTCAAAAGGTCAATGCGCACACATTAGGGATGGTGGTGTCGGCTGTTTGGGCGATCGAAAATCATCTTCGGGTTCTGGATAATCATCAAAAAAATGAAGTAATACACCGGTATTTGGAGGCAACTGTTCATGCACTACAGGATAGTGTTGCCATTGTAGATGATGCAGGTCATGTGCTAAAGGTTAATCCGCTCTTTTTACACATGTTTGGTCTTCATGAAGAGAAAATTAAAAATGTCTTGTTACAAGATCTTTTGAGAGTTCATGGTCATACGAATTTATTTTCCGGTCAACAATCGTTTTTACACAAGGAATTCATCATCGAAGTGAAAGATACGAACAAAATGGTACGCGTGTTAACGGATGTTCAACCTATCTTTAGCCTACGTTCAGAAAAAATGGGGTACCTTATTACCTTTAAAGAAATGAAAAAGGTCCGTCAATTTGTTAATCATATGACAGATAGTCGAGCAAAGATTGCATTCCCGGATATTATTGGGAAAAGTCGTATTTTTTTAGATGCGATAAGTGAGGCGAAGTTGTCTGCCAAATGTGATGCGACTGTACTTTTGATGGGGGAGAGTGGAACTGGGAAGGATCTTTTTGCGCAAGCAATCCATCATGAAAGCGTTAGGCGCAATAAACCGTTTATTGCAATTAATTGCGGGGCAATTCCACGGGATTTACTCGGGAGTGAGTTGTTTGGGTATGTGGATGGGGCATTCACAGGCGCGCGTAAAGGCGGAAGTGCAGGCAAATTTGAATTGGCTGATGGCGGATCTCTATTTTTAGATGAGATTGGGGAGATGTCTCTCGAAATGCAGGTATTGTTGCTAAGGGTATTGCAGACGCAGGAAATTACTCGCATTGGTGGGCACGAGGTGATTCCTGTAGATGTGCGCATTATTGCAGCAACGAACAAAGATCTTGCACAAGAAGTTTCATCTGGTCATTTTCGCGCGGATTTATTCTATCGGTTACATGTCATGCCCATTCGATTGCCGGCATTACGTGATCGCCAAGAGGATATACCATTATTTGCAGAATACTTCATAACGCGTTTTTGCGAAAAACTTGGGAAGGGAGAGTGTGCAGTTTCAGATTCTGCTATGCAGGAGCTAATGCATGCTGATTGGCCTGGGAATGTGCGAGAATTACAGAATGTGTTAGAACGAGCGGTGATAAGATCGTCTACCCAAGAGATTGTCTTACATAGTGAGACAAAGCTGCCAAGTCGTTCATCATTGCCGGTAAAGGAATCGATCAAAAGGGAAGCGCTGATTCGTTCAATTGAACACTGCAGGGGAAACTTTAAGGAAGCTGCCAAATATTTAGGCATTTCACGTAGCACATTATATCGGCAGCTTGAAAAATATGGATTGCGCGAAACGTAGTGTCGCGTTGTGTGTCATGAATCGTTGTCCGTGTCTCATGGCGTCCCAAAACGGGACGCTTTTTTATGGATTGACATGAAACTTTCTAAAGATATTCAGTGTGTGAGACTGGCATGAATATTGCTTGACTAGAATGTAGATGAAAGGGGAGATCAATTTGGGCGTTCCAATTGAGAAAATCGAGTGGATGTATGAAACAATGTACAAAATTCGGTATTACGAAGAGAGCATGGTTAACATTTATGCAGAGGGAAAGAGTCCTGTGTTCAATATTGGTGCAGGTACTGTTCCTGGTGAGATGCATTTGGCGGCTGGTCAGGAACCTGCTGCAGTAGGGATTTGTGCACATTTGAAACGAGAAGATACTGTAACTGCACCGCATCGTCCACATCACAATGCGATTGCTAAAGGTGTTGATTTGAATCTGATGACAGCTGAGATTTTTGGAAGAAAAACTGGACTTGGCAGAGGTAAAGGTGGACATATGCACCTCTTTGATCCAAATGTTAAGTTTTCCTGTGGGGGGATTGTGGCTGCTGGATTACCTCACGCAGTCGGAGCCGCATTGGCTGCACAAATGAAAGGGGAAGATTGGGTTGCTGTTGCGTTTATCGGAGAAGGTGCCGCGAATGCCGGTGCATTTCACGAATCGCTCAATCTGGCGGCAGTGTGGAAGCTTCCATTGATTGTAGTTGTAGAGGATAATGCGTACGGCATCTCTGTCCCCAAAAGCGCTTCAACTGCGGTTGCATCAAATGTAGAACGCGCGGCGGCATATGGAATCGCTGGGTATTCGGTTAAAGATAATGATCCGATTACTATGTATGAAATTTCGGAGAGAGCAGTTCAGTTGGCACGACGTGGGGAAGGGCCTACATTGATCGAAATTGAGACGTTTCGCTATTTAGGACATTTTCAAGGTGATCCTGAACTTTATCGTAATAAGCAGGAGGTTCCATCACTCCAAAAAAGAGATCCGCTTTTGCGTGTTGAGGCGCTGTTAAAGAAACAAGGAATTCAGGAGATCGAGATTAAGCACATGCAGGAAAGGGCAATTGCGCAGGTTGATGCCGCCTATCAGTTCGCGCGCGAAAGCGATTACCCTAATGCGACGCAGGCATTTGAGGATGTTTTTGTTGTGGGAATGTAACTTGTGATGTGACTGATAACGGGGGGATACCAGATGAGTATATCCATTCATAAAAGGCTACTGACTGGAAATAAAGCGCTAGCAGAAGCGATTGCATTAGAAATGGAGAGTGATCCCAATGTTTTTGTGATGGGTGAGGATGTTGGTGTTTATGGTGGGATTTTTGGAGCTACGGAAGGATTATATCAAAAATTTGGTTCCACGAGAGTTCGTGACACGCCAATTTCAGAAACGGGATTCATCGGTGCGGCGATTGGAGCTGCGGCGGAAGGGATGCGACCCATTGCAGAGTTAATGTTCGTGGATTTCTTTGGCGTATGTATGGATCAGATCTACAATCATATGGCAAAAATTCACTACATGTCTGGTGGTCACGTGAAACTTCCTATGGTGCTAATGACGGCAGTTGGTGGAGGATATAATGATGCTGCGCAACATTCCCAAACTTTGTATGCTACTTTTGCGCACATGCCGGGGTTAAAAGTGGTCGCACCCTCCACACCGTATGACTTAAAAGGCATGATGATTTCAGCCATTCGCGATGATAATCCTGTAGTCTTTATGTTTCATAAAACATTGCAAGGGCTCGGATGGATGGATCAACTAGACTATTCAATTGGGCATGTTCCGGAAGAAGCCTATACAGTACCTCTGGGAAAGGCAAATGTAGTTCGTGAAGGTAAGGATGTGACGATCGTAGCCATTCAGATGATGATGCACCGCGCAAACGAGGCTGCAAAACAGCTTGCTGAGATAGGAATCGAGGCTGAAGTGATTGACTTGCGCTCACTGGTGCCATTAGATAAAGAAACAATTCTAGAATCTGTAAGAAAGACACATCGCCTACTCATCGTGGATGAAGATTACCGTTCTTATGGGATGACTGCGGAAATTTCCGCCATAGTCGCTGAGGAAGCATTATATGAGTTAGAAGTGCCTATTCGTCGTTTGGCAGTACCTGATGTACCCATTCCATATAGTCGCCCGCTTGAGCAGGCTGTCATTCCGAGTGTGGAGGCCATTTTAGATGCGGCTAAGCAGCTAGTACAGCACTAAAAAGTGAATCATATGTAGGATAAAGGTGAGTAGTTCTTGGAGGGAATGTACCATGTTTGAGTTTAAGTTGCCACAGACATCAGATGATCTATATGAAAGTGTCATTGTCATTTGGTATAAATCAGAAGGTGAAGTTGTTCGAGCAGGTGAGGTTTTAGTCGAGGTACAAACAGAAAAGGCAACATTTGAATTAGAGTCACCCGTCACAGGAGTTATTTCGAAAATACTGGTCAATCGAGCACAAACGGCGGAAGTTGGAGATGTAATCGCGTGGATTGAGGATCAAACACAAAGCGATGCAAGGGATGGCGGGCAGGCTTCTGAGGTATTTTCACAAGAATCGGATACTCATGATACTCATCAGCTTATGACAGGAGCAGCAAACGGTGCAACCGACTTTGTTTCCATGTCACCTCGTCTTCGGAAATTGGCAGAACAACTGGGTGTCGATTCGCATTCTGTGACGGGAACAGGACCGCAAGGTCGAATCACAGAGGATGACATTCGCCGTGCAAAATCTGATTCGCGGATACTATCTGGGGTGCAAAGTGTACGGAAAACAATCACTAGGCGAACGATTGCGGAGCATATGACACAGAGTTTGCAGCAAACGGCACAGTTAACGTTACAATCTTACGTTGACGTGACCGAACTAGCTTTGCAGCGAAAAAGTCTTGAACGCGATGCGAGTTGGAATGAATGGGTTTTGCGTGCAGTGGTAGTTGCTCTACGCCAACATCCCCTGTTAAATGGTCACTTGATAGAAGATGGAATGTCGGACGAGGTAGAGATTCATCTTGGAATTGCAGTGGACACAGAGGATGGATTGTTGGTTCCAGTGATTCATCATGCAGACCAACTCTCGCTGCATGCGCTTTGTCAAGAAGTGAGTCGGTTAGTCATAGGGGCGCAATCGAGGAATCTGACTGCCGCCGACCTAAGTGGCGGTACATTTACAGTTACAAACTTAGGCGGATTTGGGGTTCAGTTCTTTACGCCCATTATTAACTATCCTGAATCAGGTATTTTAGGTGTGGGGCAACTTGAAGAGTATCCTGTTCGTACTGAAAATGATCAAATTGCATTTCGACAGCGTCTACCCCTTAGTTTGACATTCGACCATTGTGTACTGGATGGAGCTCCAGCAGCTCGTTTTTTGCAAACGTTACAGCGCTTACTGAGTGAACCTAAGGGACTGTTATAAGACGGCGCAACGCATAGAGAACATAAGTACCGGAAAATAAGGGACAAGGCAACCTTATTCTCCGGTACTTTCATTGTGAGTTAGTCCTCATTTGTCACTGCTGTTGTAAAAAAACCAAAAATACGGGTAATTATCATAATATTTCACACAAAAAGAAACTTCAACATTAGATTCGCATGGGGGATATCGATTTTTATCAAACTATCGTTCATGCAATATGTCTAGTAGTATTTTTCGATATTTTATATATAATAAAATAAATACAGAATATATAGTTTACAATTCGAAAGGGGAACTTAATTTGCGGGTTATTGGATTGAGCAGCACAGATACTGTGCGATCACTGTCAAAGCGCAGTACGTTCATGTTTATCATTATCGTCCTAGTCTCAGCAATCCCTGCTTTTCTCGAAGGATTTGATACCAATTTGTATACGTTTGGCGCTCCATTTATTGTACCTGCTGTTCATGGAACAGTGACGCTATTAGGCCTTATCGCAACTGGATTTGCACTTGGTATCGCCGTTTTTAGTCTGGTCGGTGGATATTTATTTGATCGCTTTTCTGTAAAATACACGATTATTTTATCGGTATTGATCTTCACGATCTTCACAGTGGCGACAGGTTTTGCAAATAGTCCATTTACGTTGATGATTTCGCGATTTTTAGTTGGCGTTGGAGTGGGGATGTTTCAACCCGCTATTATCGCTTTATTAGGCGATATTTTCTATGAGACGCGTGGTCGTGCAGTGTCGGCATTTGCTGTGTTTTTTGGATTGGGGTTATTTATTGGCCCTTATTTAATCGCGCCGTTTCTCCCTGCTTTTCGGATTCCGTTTATCATCTCAGGTGTCTTTAGTTTAGTTGCTCTCGTTCTCTTTTATCTCATCATTCCGAAGACATACAAAAAAGTCGAGCGCAATTCACTTTCCTTCAAGGGAATGTTTAATCGCAATGTACTTGTTTTATCCGTTTCGATCTTTCTTTTTGGCATCACATTATTCGGTTACTTGGGATATTACTCAGAATTTCTATTGAAAGTTTTGATGCTGCGAGCATCGACTGCTGCAAACATTTCTTCAATGGGAGGGCTAGGCGGACTCATTTGCGCCTTTCCGCTTGGTATGCTAGCAGATAAAGTGGGGAGAAAGTATATTGTAAGCTTTGCGTCACTCCTGATTGCGATTGGCAGTATAGGGATGTTTGGGATAGCCAAGACACCTGCTGAATTGCTCGTTGCAACCTTTCTCTTCGGGGCTGGATGGGGTATTTATGTTGACTTGACTGCGGCACTTTGCCAGGATTCTGTTGATGATTCGATTGCAGGGACTATTACAGGTGTTATTTTCCTTGTGTTTAATATAGGGGCAATGCTTGGAGGGCCTTTGTTTTCTTTTTTAAAACCGATGGGATTTGTGTCTGCAGGACTTATTACTTTAGGTGTCTCGAGTATATTATCACTCATTTTGACACTGTTTACGCAACCAGTAGGAGAAAATGCCATGAGTCGAGAAGAGATGGCTATGTGAGCGTTATGCGCGATCATGATTATTTTATGAGTTCGCAAAAAGGTGTGCATACGTGATCAGAGCGTCCACTTGCGCAATCGATATTGAAGACTTTGCCGGCTAATCCCTAGTTCTCGAGCAGTAAGGGAGATATTGCCGTTGTTTTTTTCGAGTGTCTTTAGGACATAGGTACGTTCGAAGTGTACCAAGTGTGTGTGTAAATTTCCCACATTCACAATTGATGTTGGGTATCTTGCGCTCTGGAACGGGAGCGCTGCAGACGTCTCATCTAGCATATTGACTTTTCGCCGCATATGAAAGGGAAGGTGAACAATGTCGAGTTGGCTATGATCCGACACTAAATTCATCGCTCCCTCAATTGTGTGCTGCAATTCGCGAATATTGCCTGGCCAAAGGTGTGTCTCAAAATATCTTGTGACGTCATCACTTAGACTTTGTACATGCAGATGAAAGAGATCATTGTATTTATCCAAAAAATACGCAGTGAGTAAACTAATATCGCCTTCTCGTTCGCGTAGAGGGGGTAAGAACAAGGTTACCACACTGAGGCGATAGTAGAGATCTTTTCGCAACCTGCCAGCAGTGACGGCGTCAAAAGGATCCTCGCTGATCGTGGCAAGAATGCGAACGTCAATGATTCGATTTTTTGTATCGCCAAGACGCCGAACAGTTCGCTCTTGAATGACCCGAAGTAACTTTGCCTGAAGGGGTAAGCTAAGCGAATGAAGCTCGTCAAGCAAAAGAGTACCGTGATCGCCCTGTTCCAATAGACCAGGGCGATCCATTGCGCCTGGGAATACGCCTTCGCAGGTTCCGAATAGAATGCCTTCAATAAGTGATTCCGGTAGCGCCGCGCAGTTTTGTGAAATAAATGGACCGGCTGACCGCGGACTTGCGTGATGGATACTCTGTGCAATCATTTCTTTACCAGTGCCGGTTTCCCCGACAATGAGAATGGATGAGTTTGTCCGCGCGGCACGTTTCGCCTGATCGATCACATCGATAAGAGATTTGCTAGATCCAATCACGCTTTCGAACGTGTAACGGAGCTCATTTCTACGCCAAATATTTTCCTGGATTCGTTCGATTTTTGTAATATCGCGTGCAATTTCCACAGCGCCAACTATCTCGCCAGCGATGACAAATGGCACTGTATTGTTAATTGTTGTAATTTCATGACCTTTGACATTGTAGTAGACCTGCTTACTGTTTTGTGTGGCCTGTCCCGTGTAGAGAGCGTGCAAAAGTGTGCTATATCCTTCCTTTGGAAACGTAAAAACGTCGAGTACGTCTTTGTTTAAAACGTCTTCTTTTGACATAGCCTCAATGATTGCCATCTTCTGATTGTAAATTAGCGTGCGTCCGTGGCGATCTACCACGTGAATTCCTTCGTCAAGTTGATCTACAAAAAACTCATAGAATATTTTCCAAGTATCCTCCTCTTGGCCATCACGTGTCATACAAAAGTCCTCTCCTTGTGATCACCGCTCGTTGTATAAACATACGATGCCTCTATGTTAACAGAAGCATTCCTCTCTGCACAAAAATTTTGCATGTGCAATAAACATTGGCAATTGATTTATGCTAACATATTTTGCATGATTACAGTAGATCATTAATGGTATGAATGAGTGATAAAGGGAGTGAGTTTTATGACAGAAACGACAGTGATGAGGTTAGAAGAAGAATACGGGGCACATAATTATCATCCATTGCCGATCGTTCTCGTGAAAGGAGAGGGGATTTGGGTAGAGGATGCAAACGGTAAGCGCTACATGGATATGTTAAGCGCTTACTCTGCTTTGAATCAGGGACATCGTCATCCGAAAATCATTCAGGCGCTAAGAGAGCAAGCAGATAAAATAACGTTGACTTCACGCGCCTTTCATAACGATCAACTGGGGCACTTGTATAGCCGACTTGCACAACTGACAGGAAAAAATATGATTTTGCCAATGAATACTGGGGCAGAAGCAGTTGAGACTGCAATTAAGGCTATTCGACGGTATGCCTATGATGTTAAAGGAATCGCACAGAATCAGGCGGAAATCATTGTAGTGAATGGGAACTTCCATGGCCGTACAACTACCATTATTTCATTTAGCTCAGAGGATGAATATAAGCGGGGGTTTGGGCCTCTAACACCTGGTTTTCGAGTGATTCCCTATGGTGACCTGAATGCGCTAGAGCAAGCGATTACGAAAAATACGGCGGCTCTGTTGATTGAACCGATTCAGGGAGAAGCTGGGATCATTATTCCACCAATGGGATATCTAAAAGCTGCGTATGCACTCTGCAAGAATCATGGAGTGTTATTTGTCGCCGATGAGATCCAAACAGGGTTAGGGCGCACAGGGAAAATGTTCGCATGTGATTGGGAAGATGTCACACCTGATATGTATATCATTGGGAAGGCGCTTGGCGGTGGAGTGTTCCCTGTTTCAGCAGTTGCGGCTGACAAAGAAATTTTAGGTGTATTTGAACCGGGTTCGCATGGATCTACATTTGGGGGAAACCCACTTGGAAGCGCGGTGGCTGTAGCGGCGTTAGATGTAATCATAGAGGAGAAGCTCGTAGATCGGTCCTGTGAACTCGGTGCATATTTTTTGAACAAGCTGCAAATGATTCAACATCCGCTTATTCATGATGTGCGTGGACGTGGATTGTTCATTGGAATGGAATTGACTACAAAAGCACGTCCGTACTGTGAGAAGATGATGGATTTAGGATTGTTGTGTAAAGAAACGCATGAGAACACGATTCGTTTTGCCCCGCCACTTGTTATTACCACAGAAGAAATCGATATGGCAGTTGATCGTATCCAGTCCGTTTTTTAACAGTAGTGAAATCCTCCATCGCAGTAGAAATCGTGATGGCATGAAAATAATACAGGTGGGCCCCGATTTGATAGAATGGAAGTGTCAAAGCAACCAATACCATGGGGGTTCACCTGTATGGTGATTATACTACAACTCAGCCTATTTGCGTGGAATGAGATCGATTCATTGGGAGACTTGGAGCGTCGCGAAGGGCACTTGCACTGTCCGATTGTCTCGGTGGCTTGGCGAGTACCCATGATCGTGGATCGACTGATTTTTATGACGATCGATCACAGCAGCTACAAAAGATATCCGCAGGCGCCGTCTTAAGGACAGGGCCGTTTTTGCATGGCTATGGATAACTAAGCGAGAGTGCGCGGTTGAGTATGTAGAAGAACGTATTTGCATGGTCACATTTTCTTCACTGTAAAAAGGAGAGTGCAGGTGTGTGGGATCGTGTGTACTCTGGTATGATAAATAAAGTATATCATTTATGAGGAGGTTGTAATTTTGAAAGAGACAGATATGAATCGCCGTGAATTAGCTGTTGAAACGATGTTAGTACATGCAGGAAATGTACGTCGAGATGTCGACTCGACTGCTCTAGCGATCTATCCCAGCACCAGTTTTATGGCTGATTCGCCAGAACAATTGGATCGAATTATGGCAGGAGAAGAGGACGGCTTTTCGTATTCGAGACATGGCAATCCGACCGTTGATGGTTTAATGGTCGCGATGGCACAATTAGAGGGTGCAGAAACGGTTATTGCCACAGCGTCTGGGATGGCCGCGATCGATGCTGCCTTATTTGCAGTTGGTTTGCGAACTGGGGATACTGTGCTGTTAAGTCGTGATTTATATGGCGCGTCACTGAACTTAGTGGGAAAAGTTTGGGCGCAATACGGAGTGAAGACAGTCGTCGCAGACTTGACTGATCTGAATCAACTGGAAGCGATTCTTCACAGGGAACGTCCTAAAGCTCTTTTATTTGAGATATTATCTAATCCCATTCTAAAAGTTGCAGATGCACCCAAGATCGTGGCCATGGCTCACGCAGTTGATTGTCAAGTCATTGTAGACAGCACTTTTACGACCCCACTTATGGTAAAGCCCCTGTCGTTTGGAGCAGATCTTGTCGTGCATAGCGCAACTAAATATCTTGGTGGACACGGTGATGCAATGGCAGGGATCGTTGCAGGGAGTGGACGCTATCATGATGCGTTGCACCAATACTTGAAGTTGCGCGGAGGCGTTTTAGGTCCGTTTGAAGCGTGGCTCATCCATCGTGGAATTCAAACATTAGCTGTTCGATTTGAACGGCAATGTGCAAATGCGTGGGAACTGGCGCAACATCTTGAACAAACAGGAGTTTTTCGCCATGTGTACCATCCATTCTTGCAAAGTCATCCCACTGTTGCTACAGCACAAAGATTGTTACCCGCCCATATGGGGGGAGCTGTTGTCACCATTGAATTGATGGGTGCACGCAAAGAAGCCTATACGTTCTTACGGTCACTGAGGGTTATTCGTTCCGCCACTACAATTGGGGATGTCTATACGCTGTGTCTCTATCCTTTAGTCGCATCTCATCGTAACCAAACAGATCAGGAACGGCTGGCTATGGGAATCACAGAGGGAACGATGCGAATTGCAGTTGGTCTTGAGCATCCAAATGATCTGTTTGCGGATATTATGCAGGCGGCTACAATGGCTCAGTAGAAGAATAGCGCTTCCCCTGGCATACATGCTGCATAGGACGGGATGCATGCCGGTATGGTGCAAATAGAAATTACTCATATTTGCTATGGATATCATGGATTGAACGTGTCAACGAGGCGAATTGACAATAGGGGAGTGTCGATGAATGGCAGGAATCAAAGTTACTGTTTGGAATGAGTTTTTGCACGAGAAGAGTAGTGCAGCTGTCCGGCAGATTTATCCTAATGGAATTCATGAAGCGATTGCGGCTCCTCTACGTGCTGCTGGTTATGAGGTGAGAACGGCGACCTTAGCCGAACCAACTCATGGCTTGACGGAAGATGTGCTGGATCACACGGATGTATTGTTGTGGTGGGGGCATGTGGCGCACGGTGAGGTACAAGACGCCGTGGTTGAAGCTGTGGTTAAGCGCGTATGGCAGGGAATGGGGCTGATTGTACTGCACTCTGGGCACTTCTCCAAGGTATTCAGGCGATTGATGGGTACTTCATGTGATTTGAAGTGGCGCGAAGCGGGAGAACATGAACGATTGTGGGTTGTGAATCCCGCTCATCCGATTGCAACTGGAATATCGGAGACAATCGAACTGCCCCATGAGGAGATGTATGGAGAACATTTTGATATTCCTACGCCAGATGAACTGGTGTTTGTTAGCTGGTTCCCTGGGGGAGAAGTATTTCGCAGCGGATGTACGTTTGTGCGCGGTAATGGTAAAATATTTTATTTTAGACCAGGTCATGAAACGTATCCAACCTATCACAATACAGCAATACAACAAGTGTTACAAAATGCCGTGCAATGGGCTCGACCTGTTGAGGGTCCAAACTTTCAACGGGGAAACGTAAAACCGCTTGAATCGCTGCATGAAAAGAATGATTTCGTCAAGTGAAGCTGACTACATAGACATGGGAGGGAACTCGATGAAGACGTCTGAAAACACGCTGGCGATGATCTATTTAGCAGCAATTCGAGATCAATTGCGCAGTATCAAAATTTTAGGAGATCGTACTCTTTCGCAACTTCACGAAGAACAGATGCACTTCGCGCCAAATGAAGAGTCCAATAGCATCGCTGTGATCGTTAAGCATCTCTGTGGGAATATGAAATCACGTTGGACTGATTTTCTTACAACGGACGGAGAAAAGGAAGGTCGTGATCGGGATGATGAATTCGTCGACAGTTTATATTCGAAAGAAGAGATCCTTCGCGCATGGGAAACTGGATGGGATGTTGTCTTTGCAGTAATTGATGCGCTAACTCCCGAGCATCTAACCGCTACCGTTTTCATTCGCGCAGAAGAACATACGGTGGTTCAGGCGATTGAGCGTCAGATGGCGCATTATAGTAATCACGTGGGTCAGATCATCTATCTCGGGAAACAAACGAACAACACAAGCTGGACAACACTTACCATTGCGCGAGGTAAATCAAAGGAGTATGTGCAGCAAAAACTTGCAGAAATTCAAGTAAGGAGATCATGATGCAATTTGTGCGTTCGTTTGATCATAGGGCAGTGTTGCTGCAGTAGTGTCATCCTTTTTTGCATGAACGGCTATAGAGATTAGGGGATTCGCTACTTCCTCCATTTCTAGCAGTTGCCTTTTCATGGCGAGTCCCCCTCGATAGCCAGTGAGTTTTCCGTTTTTCCCTATTACACGATGACAAGGCAAAACAAAGGGCAGTGGATTTGCTCCATTTGCAGCGCCGACAGCGCGTACGGCCTTTGGGTTACCAATCTTGTCAGCCAGATCGGCATATGAAACGGTCACTCCATATGGAACATGAGCGAGTTCCATCCACATGGATTTTTGGAAAAATGTTCCATGCAAATCGAGAAAAAAGGTAAATTCAGTTCGATTTCCTTCGAAATACTCTGTGAGTTGTTCGATGTAGAACGCCAATTTAACCGGATCGTGAATGAGTATGACCGAAGGGATTGAGCGGTCAACCCAATTAGCGAGTGTTTCAAATGATTCGTTTGGAAGTGTAATACAAGAGAGTCCGTGTTCGGTAGCTGCCAAATACAAGGTCCATTCTTTATAGACTAACATGTCCCAATAAACTTCCGATTTCATGTGATCACCTTTGGCTTCAGCCACTTTCTTGCACCTCCTGCTGCCTCATGATAGAAAACGTACAATGGGCTCAAGAGTGAGCCCATTAGTAAAGCCATTAGCGGGTCGTTTTTGTGAAAATGTCAGTTAGTATGGGAACAATTTGTTTTTTGCGCGATACAACGCCTTTAAGTAGCGCTTTGTGATCGATAAGTTTTACCTGATAAGCTTCTTCCACTGCCTGTATTTCGCGTCCTAAGACGAGTGCAATCGAATCGTTATTTAAGATGTCTGTTACAACGAATATGAACAAATCTAGCTTTTCATCTGCAATGACCGTGTGTAGCGCCGTCTCCAGTTCTGTTTGACGACTAAAGACGTCGTCTGTATCCACTGCATTGACCTGAGCAATTTTAACTTTCTTATCGCCCATCGGGAACTCCTTTGCATCAAGGGAAATGAGTTCAGCAATCGTTTTGTCCCGCAAGTCTGCGCCAGCTTTTAATAACTGTAACCCATAATCCTCAAGATGTACTTCTGCAATTGCAGCTAACTCATGAGCCGCTACCACATCTTCTTCCGTGCATGTGGGTGATTTTAACAATAACGTGTCGGAAATAATCGCGGAGACCATTAATCCTGCGATTTCTTTGCGAATGGCTACTCCATGTTCCTTATACAACTTATTTAAAATGGTTGCCGTACATCCCACTGGTTCCGCTCGGTAGTATAGAGGATTGCTCGTCTCAAAATTTGCAATGCGATGGTGATCTATGACTTCTATTACGCGTACGTCAGCGATGTCATCAGCGCTTTGTTGACGTTCGTTGTGGTCGACTAAAATCACATCTTGCGCTTCGTTTGCAACTGTATGAACGAGGCGTGGTTCTTTGATATGGAAGTAGTCTAAAGCAAATTTCGTTTCACTACTTATATGACCTAAGCGAACAGGTTCAACCTGTACATTCTTTTGATTTTTTAATTCTGCATAGGCGAGTGCAGAACAGATAGTATCTGTGTCTGGATTCTTATGGCCAAAGACAAGAACTTTACTCATAAAGCACCTCTTTTATCATCTCGAATATAGGCAAAGTATCTCATAAAGTGAGGTCTTTTGCCAAAGTAAATTGATAATAGAAAGGATGTCAGGCAACACGTGTATAAGCACGCGGTACCTGACTGTAGACTCTACATACCAGGTGTGACCGAATGGTCGATGACGTTTGCTTTGCGCTTAAACAGGCGTTTGATGCGCTTCATGTTATTGTCTGCTGTGACATAGATGACAGGTACGAGAATCAACGTCACGAGTGTCGAGAATAACAATCCAAACGAAATGACTGTGGCCATGGAGGCGAGCGTAGCGCCTCCTGTGCCAAAACCAAGTACGAGCGGCAACATCGCGAGTACTGTGGTAAGTGTTGACATGAGAATGGGGCGCAGCCGAATTGGTCCTGCTTCTTGTAATGCCTCTGTAAGGGATCGTCCACGTTCACGCAATTGGTTGGTGTAATCCACGAGTACAATCGCGTTGTTGGCGATAAGCCCCATTACCATAATGACACCGATAAACGAATCGATATTGAGTGAGCGATGGGTGATAAAGAGTCCGAGTGCTCCGCCAATAAACGTGGGTGGTAGCGAAAACATAATTACGAACGGCGTGATAAACGACTCAAAGAGACTTGCCATCACCATATAGAGAAGAACGATGGAGAACAAAACGGCGATACCAAGGTCCATAAATGCTTGGCCGATGAATTTTCCTTGTTGTCCAAAGTTCACCGAATATCCTGCCGGAATGCGCAGGTGTTTGATTTCTGCACCGATGATCCCCTGTGCGCGTCCCGCAGTGATGCCGTAGACGCTTGCATTGATCCTCACTGAACGCACACCATTTGAGTGGTTGATTACTGGTGGTTCCTGTGACGTACTAAGTGTCGCCACTTGATTGAGGGGAATCATGTCACCTGCGTTATTCATGATGAAGATCTGCGATAGATTCGAGATGTTGCGCGCGAAACTTTGCGGTAACTGAACATTGATGTTGTATTGATTGTTTCCGACAAAGTAAGTGGATGCATTGACGCCTTGAAATGCATCGTGCAATGTGGATTCAACCGTTTGTTCCGTGAGACCATATTGTTCGAGTGCAGCCTGATTGATTGTCAACACATAGTCTGGCATTCCTGTGGCAAGTGTATTGTCTACATACTCTAATCCCTTTGTTCGTTGCATGATGCCAGCCACTTCATTACTCAAAATGGTGAGCGTCTTTAAGTCGGGCCCTTGCACATCTACTTGTACACCTGATGTTGTTGGACCATTGCTCGCAGCAGACACAGGTTGCACGATAATCTGTGCTCCAGGAATATTTGAGATATAGCGATCAAATTCATGTGCAATTTGCCCCAAACTGTGCACCTTCGAGCTTAGTGTCACTGTCACTGTAGACGAGTTGGTTGCCCCAAAACTCTGTGAAGAGGTGCTTCCGATTTGTGCAAACACAGATTGAACACTTGGCATGTGTTCTTGTGCAAGTTGCTCTAATTGCTGCGTAAGCTTTGTGGTCGTAGATAAGTTAGTGCCATTTGCAAGAGTTGTTGCAATGGTGATCTGATTGCTGTTGACTGTTGGAACAAGTTCAAATCCGATCAAAGGAACGAGTGTAAAGCTGACAAGGACCATCACAACTGCCCCGCCGATGATTGTTAGGCGGTGACGTAAACTCCATGTGAGTAGCTTGCGGTATAGTTGAGTCACATCGTACATAGCACGACCAGACCAGTCAAATAAAATCCATGGTCGAAATGGCGCCGTTTTACCGGGAATGGACTCCTCTTGCTCAAAGTGTTTGCCCTTTAGAAATTTTGCGGCAAGCATCGGTGTGAACGTGATCGCTACAAATAATGCAGCAATGTGTGAAAAACTGACAGTCATAGCGATCGGGCCAAAAAACTGTCCTGCAACACCAGGAACGAAGATGGACGGGGCGAATACAGAAATTTGCGCCATCGCGGCGACGATGACTGCAAGCCCGACCTCGGACGTTCCTTGTTTCGCAGCTTCAATTGGATTGAGTCCGCGTTGCCGCGCGCGAAAGATGCTTTCTAGTACGACAATGGAAAAGTCAACTAGCGATCCGAGTCCAACCGCAAGGCTGCCAAGCGTTGCAGAGTTGATGGTAAGCCCTGCCGCGTTCATCAGAATAAACGTTGAAATCATTGCAATTGGAATTGCAACGCCAATAATCAGTGTCGTGCGAACGCTGCGTAAAATCAGTAACATCACGAGAATCCCTATGATGAAACCAAGAATGGTGTGCTCGACAACCGTCTGAATCGTCCCTTGAATGGTATTTGCCGAGTCGCTGATCATTGTCAGTTTTGTTCCTGGTGGAAGTTGATGTTGTAACTGCTTTATCGCTTGTTTTGTTGCTTGAGAAACTTGTACAGTATTGGCGTTTGTCGCTTGAGTAATTGTAAAACTTACAGCAGGTTGGTGATTCAAAGTTGAAATAAAGGAAACAACCGCATAACCGTCTTGTACCGTAGCAACATCGCCGACTGTGAGATTTGCTTGTCCACTGCTAATTGGGATCGACGCGATTTGATTGGGTGATGTGATCTGACCTTTGACCCGTAATGGAATGAGTTGGTTGCCCTTATTGACCTGTCCCGCATCGACTGTGACATTGCCTGAGGAAATCGCTGAAACAACTTGTCCGATCGAAATGTGATAGAACGTTAGCCGATGTGGATTGACGAGAACGTTGATTTGCCGATTGAGTCCACCCACTACATTGACCGATCCAACGCCGTTTAGATGCTCAAAGGCCGGAGCAACGACGTTGTTAGCTAGGTCTGTGATCGCTGACAGAGGTTCATTACCTGATAGTGCAATTGTAATAATCGGTTTATTGCTTGGGTTAAATTG
This sequence comes from Bacillota bacterium, assembly GCA_021821085.1. Lineage (GTDB taxonomy): Bacteria > Bacillota > Bacilli > Alicyclobacillales > SLC66 > Sulfoacidibacillus. The sequence continues at coordinate 23,306 of JAKACV010000009.1, forward strand.
TTGAACAATCGGCGTTTTTGCATCAATTGGAAGTTGTCCTTGGACACGATTCACAATGCTGCGCATATCATCTACTTCTTGGTATATATTCACGCCGTAATTGAACTGTACAACGACTTGGCTACTTCCAAGCGAGGAGGTTGAACTGATTTGCGAAACGCCAGCTAAACTTTGCAGCGCACTCTCAATGGGGTGTGTAACCTGTTGTTCCACTTCTGTGGGGGAGGCACCAGGCCATGAGGTGGCGACCGATGCAACCGGGATGTTTAGCGACGGTTCGAGTTCAATCGGCAACTGAAAGATGGAGAACACGCCAATCAAAACGACTGCAGCCATGATCATCGTGATGGTCACAGATCGCCGTATAGAAAAGTCCGCGATTTTCACGATGAAATCCCCTTTTTCTTAGAATGGTGTTTCGTGTCTGCAGCCACGGAGTGGCTTCTACTGATAAGGGACTTGCCATTTAACGAGACGAGCGTAACTTGGTTGCCTGGTGAAAGTAAATTTTGGCCTTGTACCACAAGTTCTTGACCGAGACTCAAGCCACCTGTAATTTGATACTCATTTTGTGTCATGGCACCAATTTGTACGATTTGCGCTTGGGCCACGCCGTGTGAAACGATGAACACCTCGTTCGCTCCACTTTGCAGACTTAATACAGCATCTGCTGGTACCATGATGCCTAAGTGCGAAACGCTTGAAGATTCGACGGCCTGAACTTCGAGACCGGGTAGTAGGGGTGCTGTTGATCCGCTCACCTCAATATCAACCGGATACGCCAAGGTGCTTGTAGATAGTTGTGGGTGAATGGCCAAGACATGACCATGCAGCACTTCATTTAGTGAAGGTACGGTCACTGTCATGCCCGTTCCATCATGCAACTTGTTGATGTCAAATTCAGGGACATTCACTGTAACCATCTCAGGACTCATTGAAGCGAGTGTAACTAAGGTTGATTGCGCTCCCACTCCTTGACCGACTTGATCGTTAACCGCCTGTACATAACCGCTGATTGGGGCAAGGATTTGACCGTCTTGAATTTGCGCCTGAAGGACTTGAACACCTGCATTGGCAGCTTGGATTTGTGCTTGATTGACTTGAATCTGAGGGTTGTTCACCTGCGTGTCGTAAGAAGTTGTGACTTGTTGTAGTTGTGCTTTTGATGCTGCAATGCTTGTTGTTGCAGAACCTTGTGCAGCGACAAGTGCTGTTTTTGCCTGTTCGAGTTGTGCTGCTGCGACGCTGAGCGACTTACTTTGTTTAGCTGATGTAAGTGCTTGCTGTGCTTGATTTAGCTGTGCAGTGGCGACTGCAACCGGTTGATTTGCTTGTGCTGATTGTAAGTTGGCTTTTGCTGCTGCAAAACTTCCCTCCGCTTGTTGCAGAGCGCTACTTGATTGTTCTAATTGGAGTGCATTTTGTGCATTTTGCAAGGCTGTTTGAGATTGATCATATTGACTTTGTGCCTGTAAGATCGCAGGAGCGGTCATCAGGTGATTCATTTCTTCCGCTTGTGTGAGTGTGGTATTGGCGTTTTGTAGTTCCTGTTGTAGATTTGCGACGTTTGCTTCATCTGTAGTGATAGTTGCAGATTGTTGCTTTTTAACTGCAGTTAGATTTGCCTGTGCGGTATCGTACTGACTTTGTGCTTGTGCAATGACGTTTTGTTGATTGGTTTGTGCACTTTGCAATTGCTGCTTGGCAAGAGATAAAGCATTTTCTTCTGCTACAATCGATGTATCAAATTGTTGAACCGCATCTTGATACTGTTGTGTTTGTGTATTTACCGTTTGTTGATTTTGCGCAATGGTATTTTGCGTAGTGGTTTGTACTTGTGCAAGATTTGCTTGCGCAGTTTTAATTGACGCTTGCGCCTGTTCGAGTGCATGATTATTTGATTCCATAGCAGAGGTTAATTCTGTTTGTGAGACACCTGCATTGGCTTGCGATTGCGTAAGTTGTGCTTGCAATTGATTGGTGTTTAATGTGGCAAGGACTTGACCTTTTGCGATCACCTGACCCGGACGCACGTCAACTGTAGCCAGTACACCTGAGATGGCTGGCGAAACACTTGTCTGAATGTACGGTGTGACTTGACCAAGATAGGTGTTTTGTGAGGTAACAGGGGATCGCGCAACAGTTTGCACACTGACTGGCAATGGTTGCAAGGCGGTTGCTTGGATATTGGATTTTGTTCCACATCCTGCAAGTAAGGAACCAAGCATGGTCGTGAAGATGAGGGTTGGTATGAATCTCCTTAAATGATAATCATTATTCATTGAAGTGAACTCCCCTGTCGCATCAATCTTTTATGTCTACAGCGTGGTGCAACTTAATTGCAAGAATGAGAATCTTCGGCAAAGTGCACGAGTTGTTCATCGGCAGCGCGTAATAGCCCATGCAATCCAAGCTCTAGGGCTTCTTTTTCAGATGCACTTAAAAGGGTGATTAGGGTGGCAAATAGGTCATCTGTAACCATTTTCATGACTTCTTTCATAACAGCTTCAGACGCCTCGGCTAGGTATAAACGATAGGAACGGCGATCATCTGTGTTTACAGCTTTTTTTACCATCTTTAATCGCTCATAGCGATCCACCATGCCAGACGTAGTACTTTGTGCTACGCCAAGACGTGTGCTCAACTCTTTAATGGTCAGCCCAGGATGTCGGTTGATCATGCGTAGCGCAATGAAGTCGATGATTCGCAGTTCTGGTACACCGACTTTGCGATGAATCTCTTGACGAACCGTTTTGCGTACTAAGCGATGCACACGGTCAAGACAGAGCGGGAGAAGTTGGGCGAGTTTCATTTCTTCTGCCATATAGAGCAACCCTTTCGCAATATCGTGCGCCAATATAACGAGATAGTTATAACGGATCCGTTGTAAATATGCGAGATTTATGCGAGATTGTCAAGCGTTATTATGGCGCACAAATATTAGCCATCACAAAAGAGTGCTGGCTAATCGGAGGAGAAGGAGGGATCTATGTCTATTTTTTTACGTGTTTATATTTTTTTCTAAAAATTCCGCGAGAAGGGCGGCGCGATAGGGAAGGTTGGCGATGACGATATGTTCGTTGCGCGCGTGTGCGCCGTCGCCGACGGGACCCAGTCCGTCAATGGTTGGGATGCCAAGTGCTGCTGTGAAATTGCCATCGCTTCCACCACCAGATAATCCTTCTTGTAAATCATAACCGTGACGTTTTGCAATGTCTCGTAGTTGCAAAAAAAGGTGGACGCCCTGTTCTGAACGTTCTAGCGGATAGCGATTTATTCCACCTGTTACGGTGATCCTCGTACCTTTTAGAAACGAGCGGCGATCTATCATATGGTTTGCCACGCGCTCTCCTTGTTCTTTTGTCATAAAACGCAGCTCGACTTCTGCCTGCGCATACTCTGCTTTGACGTTTACGCGCGTTCCCCCTGTGATTAGACCGACATTGATGCTGACGCCTTCATCAATGTTGTTTAGTTGGCGCAGATCAGCTATTTGCATCGCTAATTCTTCGATTGCATTGACACCGGCTTTTGGATCATGCCCTGCATGCGCTGGAATCCCGCGCACGGAAATCGTAAAGTCGGCAATTCCTTTGCGTGCTGTTTTAATGTCGCCATTTGGTGGGATGCTAGACTCTGGGACAAGCACACAGATACTTTTGCGTGCTTCTTGTTCAATTAATTCGCGGGAGGCATGTGATCCAATTTCTTCATCAGAGGTGGCTAAAAAGACGATTTTGCGATTGCCGTGCACATGATGTGCCGCGAGTGCATGCATCGCCCATAGTGCAACCGTAAGGCCACCTTTCATATCAAATGCACCGGGTCCATATAGCTTGCCGTCGCGCTTTGCAATCGGCAGGTCGCCTTGATTCCATACGGTGTCAAAATGCCCAAGTATCAGAAGTTGCTCCTGACCTTCGCCGTAGGTGAAACGGTAGCAATCTCCAACTCTCTCTTTGGCAATGCGCTCTGATCGGCCGCCGACGAGTGCACTAAATTCGACAGCGAGGACTTGACCACATTGATCGACGAGTTGTTTATCGAGTGATGGAGATTCCGCTTCGATTAGAGTGATCAAAGTCTGCTCAATCTCCGATGTTCGTTGCACTAAGTAATCTAGTATTTCAGACAATGGAAGACCTCCCCAAACTACACTCTACGTTATCATACCGTTCGCGAGTTTTTGCGACAAGGGCTAGGCGCAGAGGATATGGGGAGGTGATTTTTTTGGACCTCATGGATTGATTGTAAAATTAAAATTGTTTTTTTGTCTCTTGATAATCTTTTAAAATTTCTACTGCTTCACGAAAACGAATTGCATGAATAATTTCACGTTCTCGTAAAAAAGCAAGACTATCGCGAAGATCGACATCGTCGGTCAAATTGATGAGCCACTGATAAGTCGCGCGGGCTTTCTCTTCGGCCGCAATATCTTCATATAAATCAGCAATTGGATCACCTTTGCTCTGAATATAGGTTGCTGTAAATGGATTACCAGCCGCATTTTCATAGAACAGAGACATTCCATGATTGGCATAATGTCCACCCAGTCCTGCTGTGCGCAACTGTTCTACTGTCGCATCTTTTGTTAGTTTGTACACCATCGTGGCAATCATCTCAAGATGCCCCAACTCTTCTGTGCCGATATCTGTCAGTAATCCGATGACCTTATCAGGAATCGTAAAACGCTGATTTAGATAGCGTAGTGCAGCAGCCAATTCACCGTCTGGTCCACCATATTGTTCCAATAGATACTTGGCGAGTCGCGGATCACATGTACTCACCTTTACCGGATATTGTAATTTTTTCTCGTATGCCCACACGACTGTAGCCTCCTTCGTTACAACATCCTATGCGACAAGGACAATAAGTAGGTTTACAGCGTCTGCGTAAGTATTCTCAATTGTCGTGAGTTGTCTCATCCCAGATATGCTCGGCCATCGCGATACAGCGATCAGCCGCTGCGGTTAATTTCCAAGCCGTCCTTATGTGATCAAGAGCCGATCGCAGTCCTGGTGTGCGAAGGGTTGAATCATGTGCGTCACTCGCAACGAAATGTACTTTTCCCGCAGCCAGTAGACGGTGTGCTGTGCGTTCACACGCAGTACCAAAATTACCCATAACGGACGCGGCAGTCACTTGCAGAAGTGCACCTTCGGTGAGCGCGGCATCGACTATACGATCATTTTTTTGCGCCGCGAGATTGCGTTCCGGGTGCGCAATGATGCTAGTAATGTTGCGCAAGTTTAATTTATAGATGGTGTCTGGTAGTGACTTTGGCCATTCGCGCGTAGGGAGTTCGATCAAGGCATAGCGAATTTTATCATCGGCTACTGCTCCGAGACACAGTGCATCGGACGCAAGTAGGTGAGTGATGACATCTGCATGATACCGAATTTCCATTCCTGGTCGAACCGTAAGCGGAATCTGCGCGACTTTTAGTGCCTGATTAAAGCGTTTTGTTTCGGTGCGAATAACATCTGTATGGACGTGATAGACGGGTGAATAGCCGTGCGGCGTGGCAAATAGTGCCGACGTTCCAGCCGCGACAAAAGCGTTGGCCATCTGTAGTGCGATTTCTGTATTCGCTGCTCCATCGTCTACTGCAGGCAAGATATGCGTGTGTATGTCTACTAATGTCGCCATCATTCGATCTCCTCTCCCGCGAAGCTATTTCTCCCATTATACTGACGATTTCTTGCAGTTACGCGACATTCGTAGGCTTGCTGTATAAAATGAATTGACAAAATAATAGATATAACTATATTATTGTTAATTATCAAGTTATTCGACTGTCGACTGTCGACAGTTTTAGTTGAGAAGGAAAGGAGAAGCGAATTGGAGTCTTTGATTGTGCGGAGTGAACCACTTACAAAGCAAGTATACCGGGCAATAAAAAATGCTATTTTGTCTGGTGAATTACACCCTGGAGAACGAGTGGTGGAATCGAGGTGGTCAAATCAACTCCATGTTTCTCGCAGCCCTGTTCGCGAGGCGATTCGATTACTTACCGCAGAGTACTTCTTGACCGAACAAGATGGTGTAATTGAAGTGTATCGACCTACTGTTGGGGATCTTCGGCAACTCTATGAGGTGCGACTTGCGATTGAAACAATGGCTGTGAAGTTGGTCGCACAAAGAGAACCTTCAGAAGCTCTATTGGAGCAATTAGAAAAAAACGTAGCAAGTACGGTTTGTGTTTTACGAGACGCCCCCACGATCTCAAACGTCGTGACACTGAATACCGAATTTCATTGGTCGATCGTAGTTGCAAGTGAAAATCACTATTTAACCGAGATCTATCAGAACTATTCACAGTTGACAGAGACGTATGGACATTGGATTTTGCAGCGCAATCTTTTGCAAACCAAGATCGTAGAAGAACATAACGCTATTTTACATGCATTAGAGCAAGCTGATGCAGAAGTCGCGTTTCAAGCGATGTTCAACCATATCGCACACGATATTTCTGCCATTCAAAGCATTCATTTAGAGGGGGTATAGAGATGGGGATGCGAAAGCGGTCCAAATATTTTGCTGTATCTACGTTAGCGTTGCTGAGTTTAGGTACGATCACTGCTTGTGGGACGAGTACGAGTACAACATCGCCCCCATCGAGTCCTGCAGTCAACACATCCAATCAAACGCTGAACATCGGACTGAGTGCAGACCCTCCGACATTAGACCCTGCTTATTCCAGTGCCTTAGTGGACCGTCAGGTCATGTTTAATCTGTACGATACCCTCTTTCAATTATCTTCAAAAAATACAATTATTCCAGATTTAGTAAAATCATACACGGTCTCTCCGGACGGATTAACGTATACATTACAACTGCATCAGCACGTGAAGTTTCAAGATGGCACGCCATTTAATGCTGCAGCAGTTAAGTTTAATCTTACGCGCGATATGCAACCGGCATCGGCGCGCCACTCGTCTCTTGCGGATGTTACAAATGTCACGACACCAAGCACTTACACGGTAGTGATTCAGTTGAAAAAGCCATTAAGTCCACTTCCGGCGATCCTTGCTGGACGTGCAGGGATGATGGTGTCACCGACGGCCGTTCAAAAAGAAGGATCGAATTATCCAAATGATCCAGTTGGAACAGGGCCATTTGAGTTTAAGAGTCGTGTGAAAGGTTCCACGATTAAACTTGTACGAAATCCTCACTATTGGCGTGCTGAACCGAAGCTGTCTGCAGTGACCTATCGTATTTTTACGGATCCGAACGTGGAGTTAACCAATCTTCAAAGTGGTGCGGTGCAAATCGTCGATACGGTTCCGCCACAACAGGTAAGTTCAATGGAGCAAAACAGCAATTTTACGGTAGTTAATCACACTGGGTTAGGGTACGAAGGGGTCTATTTGAATGTCAAACAGGGTCCATTTACGAATCTTTTCCTTCGTCAGGCGGTCAATCTTGCAATAAATCGTCAAACGCTAGTGAACGTCGCATTAAAGGGAGTTGCAACGCCCGCCAATAGTCCGTTTAGCGCCGCTTCACCTGTCTATAATGCGCAAGAAGACGTTCCGCCGACAGCTAGTACGAGTGAAATGAAACGCTTGTTATCTGAAGGTGGTAAACCACATGGCTTTAGTTTCACATTGCAATCTGCGAATGATCCTGTCACGACACAGGTCGATCAAATTATGCAAAGTATGCTAGCACAATACGGGATTCAAATGAAGATTGAACAACTTGACTTTGGAACCCTTCTTGCCAATAATGAAGCGCACAATTTTCAAGCATCATTTCTCGGGTGGTCTGGTCGCTTGGACCCTGATCAAAATGTCTACTCCTTTTTTTATAAAAATGGAGCGCTCAATGCTTCACAATTTGTCAATGCACAAGCGGATACTTTGTTGAATCAAGCGAGGCAAGAAAGCAGCATGGCGCAACGAGCCAAAACGTATGCTGCATTCGTTCAGATTATACAGCAACAAGTTCCATATGTATTCTTGTATCATCAAAATAACGTCTTTGCCTATGCGAAGACTGTACAAGGTTTCCATTACTATTCGGATGGTGTCATCCGCGCTTATGGTTTGTCCTTGTCATAGCGCGTGTGATGATGGAGGGGGGGTGACCACATGGCTTATGCGGCAAAGCGACTGGTTACGATGATCCCAGTTTTGATCTTTCTTTCGATCATCGTATTTTCTCTTATTCATCTCATTCCAGGAAATCCAGCACAAGTCATTTTGGGGCAAGATGCCTCTCCGTCCTCAATTCGAGCATTAGAAATGCAACTCGGGCTCAATCTACCGTTACCCGAACAGTACCTTTCTTGGCTCGGCGGTATACTTCATGGTAACTTGGGCCGTTCATTGTTAGATAATCAACCGGTTTCGCAGTTGATTTTGCAGAGTTTGCCAGTCACGGCTGAATTGGCCGTTGGCACGATTATTGTTGCGATTGCGATTGCTTTTCCTTTAGGTATTTTAGCAGCCGTTTATCGAGATAGGTGGGCGGATGCGGTTACGTTATTTGTATCTACTATCGGAATCTCTGTCCCCCCTTTTTGGCTTGGTATGATTTTTTTGATTGAATTTACCGTTCGTGTTCATTGGTTTCCTTCTTCTGGGTATGAACCATTATGGTCTCATCCACTACGGAATCTATCCGTAATGACATTGCCGATTCTAGCTACAGGCTTTCGCGAAGCCGGAGTGCTCCTTCGTATGCTCCGGGCTTCACTCCTCGACGTGCTGGATCAAGATTTTATTCGTACGGCTCGAGCAAAGGGGATCTCGGGATGGAAGGTGATTTTCCATCACGCAACTAAAAATGCGCTCATTCCAGTGATCACAACAGGTGGTCTTCAAATCGCAGGATTACTAGGTGGCATTGTGATTACGGAAACAATTTTTTCATTACCTGGATTTGGTAGTTTATTGGTAGAGAGTGTGTTTAGCCGCGATTATACGACGATTCAAGGAACGGCGTTGGTCGCAGCGTTAGCTGTCGTAGTAGTCAATTTACTTGTCGATATTACGTATGGATTGGTTGATCCACGAATGCGTAAGTAAAGGGGGATGTGAGGAGATGCACCCAAACGAAACGGGATCGGTTGTCGGAATTGTCTCCCCACAGCCACTGCGGGTTCGAATTGGATGGGAAGATATCAGGAAGCGGTTCTCTTTGTATGTGGGTGGGGTCATGGTCGTCTTCGTGTTGCTGGGTGCACTCTTCGCGCCATTTTTTACGCCCTATTCACCCATTCAGCAAAATTACAGTGCTGTGCTGCAAGGCGTTAGCATGGCGCATTGGCTCGGCACTGATAATCTTGGTCGGGATACGTTTACGCGACTTCTCTTTGGAGCTCGGACTTCAATGGAGGTTACAATCGGTTCTGCCCTGCTTGGGGTTGTGGTTGGCGTGCCGATCGGATTATTGTCAGGATTTTATCAAGGTTGGTTTGACGATTTGATTCTCATGCGGATCATCGATGCATTACAGGCATTTCCATTCCTAATTCTTGCTCTCGTATTAGCGGCAATGCTTGGACCTGGCATTCGCAATGCGGCGATTGCAATTGGGATTGGCTATATTCCCATTTTTGTTCGCACGGTACGAGGACAAGTATTGAAAGAAAAAAACAAGGAGTATATTGAGGCTGCGCGCATGACGGGGTGTCGTTCCTCACGTTTGATGATAGTACATCTTCTTCCAAATATTATGACGCCATTGTTAGTGCAAATCACGCTTGCCATTGCGAATGGAATTGTTACGGAGGCATCGCTTGGCTATTTAGGATTAAGTGCCCAACCGCCCACAGCGAGTTGGGGATCCATGTTGCAGGTTGCACAAGGATATATTTCTACAGATCCATTGATGGCGATTGCACCTGGACTCGCCATTGTTTTTGCTGTGTTGGGATTCAATCTGCTTGGTGATGGGTTGCAAAGTCGATTGAACAAAAGGCAAGTGTAGAGGTGAATTTACTGTTCGGAGGGATCTTATGGACTTCAATATACACGAGTATCCGTATGCATCAAAGCGTTCTGTTGTGGTTGCAAAACATGGCATGGTGGCAACTGGGCAACCACTGGCCGCACAAGCTGGGCTTGCAGTGCTCCGACGTGGGGGCAATGCGATTGATGCCGCGATTGCGGCAGCCGCTTGTCTCACGGTGGTTGAACCGACTGCAAATGGAATTGGCAGCGATTTATTTGCCATTGTTCATGTGGAAGGCAAACTGCATGGACTCAATGCGAGTGGTCCTGCTCCTGCGCTGTTGACTGCACAAAAGGTAGAACAAGCTGGTCATCGCGAAATGCCGCGGTTTGGTGTCTTACCTGTCACTGTGCCGGGAACTCCACATGGTTGGGCAACCCTTTCAGAACGATTTGGCAGATTGTCGCTTTTAGATGTCATGGAAGATGCGATTTTGTATGCTGAACGGGGTTTTCCTCTTTCACCTGTGCTTGCACAGATGTGGGAACGAGCATTCTCTGCATACAAGACTCATTTGCGCGGTGCGGAGTATGCGGAATGGTTTCGCACGTTCGCTCCTTTAGGACGAGCACCACGTGTGGGAGAGATATGGCGTTCACCAGATCACGCTCGGACGTTGCAAGAGATTGCAGAGACGAACGCTCGATCCTTTTATGAGGGAAATTTGGCACAGCGTATTGATGCGTTTTTCACTGGACACCATGGCTATCTCTCACAAGCAGATCTTGCGGCATTTCAACCAGAGTGGGTGGAGCCGATTCATGCGGCGTATCGTGGATATGAAGTTTGGGAATTGCCCCCGAATGGTCAAGGACTCATCGCATTGCTCGCTTTAAATCTTTTGCAGTTAGATGAATTTCCCACCAAAGAATCGTCAGATACCTATCATCACCAGATTGAGGCGATGAAATTGGCGTTTGCAGATGGGCTGGCCTATATAACAGATCCGCTGCACATGTCGATGGACGTTAAGGATTTATTGTCACAATCGTATGCGCGTCTGCGCAGGAAAGAGATGGGTCAACGTGCATCTGAGCCTACTGCCGGAACGCCGATCAAAGGCGGAACAGTATATCTTGCAACGGCAGACGATGAGGGCAATATGGTGTCACTTATTCAGAGTAACTATATGGGATTTGGCTCAGGGATCGTGATTCCAGGTACGGGGATTAGTATGCAAAATCGCGGTCAGTTATTTTCTTTGGACGAACATCATGTGAATTATTTACAACCAGGGAAGCGCACATTTCACACAATTATCCCCGGCTTTTTGACACAACAGGGCCGCGCACTCGGGCCATTTGGTGTAATGGGTGGCTATATGCAACCACAAGGTCACCTGCAGGTTATGATGAATTTGCTGCAGTTTCAATTCAATCCGCAAGCGGCGCTTGATGCACCTCGTTGGCAGTGGACGAAAGGAAAAACGGTGGAAGTTGAACGAACGGTTCCAGAAACTGTAGTCAGTGGATTGCAGGAGCGGGGACACGATGTACGCATTGCAACCAATTCAACATCGTTTGGACGGGGTCAAATCATCTTACGAGATACGCATGGGGTACTGATGGGGGCAACAGAGCCGCGTACAGATGGCTCTGTTGCATCATTCTAAGTGTGACGCCACGTCGCGACGACCTGTTCAAGGGCCTTGATGAGCATTGTCACACTTTCTCTCGTTGTTGTGCGTCCCATCGTGATGCGTAGACTTTCCAAGGCGCGATCTCGCGAATGTGTCATAGCAAGAAGAACATAGGATGGTTCGTGGTCGGTTGAGCTACATGCAGAACCGCTGGAGGTTGCAAACCCGAGGCGATCTAATTCTAGCATGAGAGCCTGGCCTTCAATCTGGTCGATACTGATATTGATGTGGGTCGGAAGAGAGCTTGTGCGATGTCCATTTTGTTTACAGCCAGGGATGCGCTGCAAAAGAGTTGTTAGTAGATATTCTCTTAGTTCTCTCAGGCGGCGCATTTCATCTGGTTGTTCACGCAAAGTGTCTTTCGCAGCTGTGGCAAAGGCGCAAATTGCAGGGACGTTTTGCGTGGCTGGACGCAAATTACGTTCTTGTCCACCACCGAAGATAAGCGGTTCTAGGCGGATTCCGCTTTTGACATAGAGTGCCGCTACGCCTTTTGGTCCGCCAATTTTATGCGCATTGATTGTTATGAGATCAGCCTTCAGAGCAGAGACATCCATTGGAATTTTGCAGTACGTTTGTACTGCGTCCGTATGAAAGAGCACTCCCTGTTTGCGTGCAATGTTCCCGATTTCCTCGATTGGCTGAATTGTTCCAACGACGTTGTTTGCGTGCATGATACTGATGAGCACTGTGTCGCGTCTTATGGCATGTTGTATTGCGTTCAGATCTACTAGCCCATCTTGATCTACTGGAATTTTCGTGACCTTAAATCCATCCTGTTCTAAAGCGTCACATGCTTTTAGAACGGATGGATGTTCGATGCAACTTGTAATGATCTCATTTCCTCGCTTCATTTTACGCAATCGACGAGCTACGCCAAGAATGACCAGATTATTTGACTCTGTACCACTCCCAGTAAAATAAATTTCTGTACTCGAGGCGCCAATGGATTTGGCAATGGTTGCTCTTGCTTCATCAAGTGCCTCCTTCGCAACGAATCCAAACTCGTGCAGGCTGTTTGGATTGCCAAAATCGACGAGTAAGAAGCGTTTCATGACGTCATATGCTTCTTGACGTAAAGGTGTCGTCGCTGCGTGATCGAAATAGTATGCGATGTTTGCCATATCGATGCGGTAACTCCTTTTCTTTATTGTATATACAATAAAGTATACAATAGATTTGACAATAAGCGATAGAGACGGAATAATAGAAATGAAAGTACGATTCGTTTGATGCATGTACAGATGAGTGTCATTCGACTATCAAAGGAACGTGATCAGATGATCGATTTAGCAGGAGCACATTCGATTTTAAATGTGAAGGATCTACAAATGGATTCGGTGGAATTGGATCAACGAATTGCTGATGCAAAGGTGCGACTAGGGGAACGTGTGGTCATCCTTGGCCATCACTATCAGCGTGATGATGTCATTCAATTCGCGGATTATCGTGGAGACTCCTTAGCATTAGCGCGCGTTGCGGCAGGTTTAACGACAGCTGTCGTGATTATTTTTTGTGGTGTGCACTTTATGGCTGAAACAACAGATATTCTGACATCGGGTGATCAGCATGTTATTTTGCCTGATCCGCGCGCAGGGTGCTCAATGGCAGATATGTCTAATTTGCAAGAAGTAGAAGAATGTTGGGACGTGATTACGCAAAAATTTGGTTTGTCGATTATGCCTGTAACTTATGTCAATTCTACTGCTGAAATCAAGGCATTCGTTGGACGACATGGCGGAATCACCGTTACTTCATCGAATGCAGAACGTATTCTTACCTATGCTTTGCAAGAGAAGAAGCGCGTGTTGTTTTTGCCAGATCAGCATCTTGGGCGAAATACGGGGGCAAAACTAGGGGTGTCCTTAGAAGACATGAGTGTATATAATCCAGCAGCGATGGAATTGGAATTTCCACATGGGGAAGGGGATTCCCGACTCATCTTATGGAAAGGACATTGCTCTGTACACCAAAAATTCGAACCGCGCCACGTGCAAAATGTACGAAAAAAATACCCGGATATTCGCGTCTTAGTACATCCTGAATGCATGTATGAAACGGTTCAATTGGCAGATGAATATGGTTCTACAGATTATATCATTCATGCGGTGCAAAATGCTTCACCAGGAACTAAATGGGCAATTGGAACGGAGCACAATTTGGTGAATCGTCTCGCAAAAGAACATCCTGATCAATTCATTATTTCCCTGAATGAGATGGTATGTCCGTGTTTGACGATGAACCGCATTGATAGACCGCATCTATTATGGTCGTTGGAACAAGTTTTAGAAGGAAACAGGGGTCACGTTGTCACAGTCGAACCGGAGACTGCAAAATGGGCCAAATTGGCAATCGAACGGATGTTGGAGATGTCATAGGTCAACAAAAACTCATAAGGAGCATTTTCGAAGGTAAGCGGGCGTGTAAAATCTCTCGTGTTCACTGCTCTCTCAAGGTTTATCGCCTTGAGAGTTCTTCATTTGTCCCCACGGTCCTCGCCAGTTCCAATAGGTCTCAAATTGCCATGTGCCAACAGATGAACGCTTGGTACCAAGAGAGCAATTTCGCCCTGCTCCTGTTCGCTCCTTGAGAATTCCCATCAAATTCGTTGCCCCATTTGGTCTCGCGGACATCGCAAATAGCTCATGAGAAGATCGTTTAAGGGTTGTTCAAAAAGGGTCGAGAACTCTGCGGCGCAGGGCTTCGGCTTGTGCTGGACATGCGTGCTCATGTCCCACCTATCGTACACTCCGCGCGCATGTCCAGACTTCACCAAACCCCTGCTTGCATCTTACCTCAACCCTTTTTGAACAGGCTCGTTTAGCAAGGATGCGAAATTCTTTTTTGCTTTTTAAAGCTATTTTCAATCTTGCTTCGTCATAATACAACGTGTTAGGGAAATTACTCGTACATGTGAGAGGGGAGATTGGCGATGGGATTATCTCGCACAAAGAAAGTGGTAGCTGGAGCGGTGTTGTCGATTGCCACATTGAGCACAGCGCTGACGATGGTATCGAGCGCTTTTGCCGCAACCATTCCTACAACTAGCGTCACTAGCACGACGACTGCCCATGCGGTGCATCATGGGAAACACAAGGCGCCGAACCGGGCATGGTTATTTCGGGCATTAGCAAATGATTTACATATAAAACCGAGCGTATTCTTTAAAGAACTTCATCAAGGCGATACCGTCACGCAAATTGCGACGAAACAAAATGTAGCGGCGACAACGCTTCAGTCAGATCTTCAGACGATTGTCAGTGACCACTTCTCTGCCCTGGTGACAAAAGGGAAGATGACGCAGCAAAAAGCAACCCAGATTGAACAGAAACTAGATGCCAAGTTGCCTACGCTTGTCAATCGCAAATTTCCAATGGGACACCACGCAAAGCATAAGAGTGGGAATTACGTTTGGCTATTTCAATCGATTGCGAAAAATTTGAATGTACAGCAGAAAACTTTAGTTAAAGAACTTCATCAAGGAAATACATTAGCGCAAATTGCGACGAAACAAAATGTAGCGGCGACAACGCTTCAATCAGATCTTCAGACGGTCGTCAGTGATCACTTCTCTGCCCTGGTGACAAAAGGGAAGATGACGCAGCAAAAAGCAACCCAGATTGAACAGAAACTAGATGCCAAGTTGCCTACGCTTGTCAATCGCAAATTTCCAATGGGACATAAAAAAAGTGATCCTACGGTGATGGCAATGAAACGCGCTGGCATGCTAAAAGAAGTTTCCACCATTTTGCATCTGACGCCACAACAATTACATCAGGATCTTCATTCTGGGCAAACGATCACCGAGATTGCCGCAAAACAACAGGTCTCATCTAGTACGTTGACAAGCGGTATGCAGTCGTACTTTGCACAACGAACGAATCAAGCAATAACAAAATGGCTCAGCAAGAACTAAATGTAGTGTATATAAAACAGCTAGGTGTTAGGACCATGAGGAGGCGAAATGTTAATGGGGAAAATGGCGATGACAAAACGCGTGGCGGTCTCTGCTGCGGCGATTCTTATCCCGCTGTCGACTGCTTCGATGGCTTTTGCAAGTACACCTTTTGATACGCAGTATCAAGCAAATGCAACGAAAGAAACTGCGCTCCTACAAACGGCTCAAGGATCGAGTGTGACGAGTGCACAGATTACGGCGCTCAGTAGTACGGTGCAAACGATCAATGCGCAAATTACCGCTCTCAATCAGGTAGAGCAAAACTTGGCCGCGCAGGAAGTTAATATTCCCAAAACGACCTCACAATATCGGCAGGGACTAGCGCAGTTACAACAACAGAGATGGGACATCTTACACAAGTCTCAAGCGGCCTGGAATGTAGTGGATAAATATCAGTTTAATCACACTCAAAAGGGCCGCAACATGTTTCGGCAGGGTTATCATGAGTGGCAAGGAATTGGGGCGCAATTGAGGGGCATCAATAGTCGGATTAGTTCCTATGAACGGGCAAATCCGACGAAGTGGAATTCTGCGCCTTATGATGGAGCGCTCTCTGGTTTGCAGGCGACGATTTTACAGTTGCAAGCTTCTGCCATTCATTATACGAATTCGTGGATTGCACTTGAGAAAATGTCGACCTCAACGCCAACCACGTCAAGCAGTGCGGTAAACACACCAAGTGCGACTGCGAGCAGCAGCAATGGCGTGTCAACTGTCTCTGTGAGCAATGTTACGCCCGGAGCCACAGTGAACCTCGATAACACGGCAGGGCAAGTGGTGATGTCGACGACAGCAAATGAATCTGGAACTGCGAGCTTCACGAATGTGGCGAATGGGACTTACTTTGTGGTTCAAAGTGTGAACGGACAACAAAGTGCCCAGTCAGCTACCTTTTCGGTGACGACGAGTGTATCTACACCAAGCGCGACTGAGAGCAGCAGCAATGGCGTGTCAACTGTCTCTGTGAGCAATGTTACGCCCGGAGCCACAGTGAACCTCGATAACACGGCAGGGCAAGTGGTGATGTCGACGACAGCAAATGAATCTGGAACTGCGAGCTTCACGAATGTGGCGAATGGAACTTACTTTGTGATTCAAAGTGTGAACGGACAACAAAGTACCCAGTCAGCTACCTTTTCGGTGACGACAACTTTAGGATAATAACGTAAAGAATCGTAGAATTCCATTCTGTACGAGTATGCGACCGGACAATACTGTTTGCTCTCTCTCGATGTGTGGTCGGGGGGAAGGATGCAGTGTGGTTCGGTCGCAGTGCGTATTGGCGAATGCGTTCATCAATCTCGTATTTAACTCGTATTTAAATCAAATTTCAAGGTTTGCACTCTATGATCTAGGCAATGGATCGAATGGACATCCGGATCATTCCGGAATAGGAGGCACTAGATATGATGATCCCGCGCTCGCGGATTGTGCGCACGGTCCTCATTGCAGGGGCTACCGTCTTGATTGCCGGAGTGATCTACCAAGGTACGGCATCCCACTCGTCGGCTTTTGCAGCGAGTGGTGCAAAGGGTAAACAGGTATATGTGCAAACAGCGAATGTCACAGCAGGTATGGTGAAGCAGACCGTATCCCTTTCGGGAATTGTTGTGAGTCGAAATACAGTCGATATTGTTCCAACTGCTTCAGGCATGATTGCTTCTATCAATGTGCATACCGGAGAGCACGTCACTGCAGGGCAGGTGCTTGCGCAACTGTCGGATTTTACGCAATTGGCACAACTTCAGATTGCAGAGGGGAATTTGGCAGCGGCAAAAGGGAAATTGGCGCAGATCGGACTGGCTAACAGTCCGCAGAGCATTGCCATTGCACAGGATAATGTCACGATTGCAAAAGCCCGTTTGCAGGCCTTGCAGTCAGGGCCCTCTTCCTCTGCCGTGGTCCAAGCCAATACTGCGGTGGTCAACGCAGAGCACAATCTTGCCCAACTCAAACAGGAGCAGGCGTTGATTGATTCACCCCATGGTACGGCGGCTGTTGCCTTTCAAAATGCGAGTCAAGTCTTAACCCAAATTCAAACGGGTCAAAATCCCGTTTCTGTTGCCGTGGAGAATGCGACGCAAGCGGTCAATGATCTGGAGTCCGGGACGGCGCCGCAAAATGTGGCATTACAAAATGCACAGTCTTCTGCTGCGACGGCGAGTACGAGTGTGCAAACCGCACAAAGTGATCTGACCACTGTGCAAAGTTCGTCAAGTCCGCAAGGCGTTCAGGTGGCAAACGATCAGAATGCGCTGTATCAAGCACAAAGTAATCTTTCTACGTTACAAAGTGAACTAGCACAGGCTACGAGTAGTTCAACCTCTTCCGTGTCCACCTTGCAGTCTGAGGTAGAGGCAGAACAGACAACGGTCAGTCAGGATCAGGCCAAACTCGCGGAAGATCAAGCCTCCTGGACGAATGCCATCAGTGGAGCAGAAAGTCAACTGAGCGCGTCCGAGGCGAGTGCCGCTCAGCAGAGTCAAGCCAATGCCAATAACACGGCGCTGTTGCAAGCACAGGAACAACAGTCATTACAAAATGCACAGGGCGCACTGGCGACTGCAAAAGCGCAGGCGGCCGCATCTCTTAGCAATGCGCAGGCGGCTGTGGCGAGCGCACAGGCGAATAACAGCAGTGCACAAATGCAAATCAACGCACAAGTTTCGCAAGCGCAAAATGCATTGGCTGTGGCGCAGGCGAATCGACAAGCGCTGATGGCGCCGTCCACGTCTTCTTCTTTGACAGAGGCACAAGCGCAGGTCAATACGGCGCTTCAACAATTGCAGGCCCTTCTTCATCCAGCCAATTCCGGCACGCTGGCCGCGGCGCAAGGTAACGTACAAACGGTACAAGGGCAAGTGGCGCTCGCGCAAACAGCGTTACAAAACATGACTCTCCTCGCACCGATCAGTGGGGTGATTTCGCAGCGCTATGACTCGGTTGGATCGCTTGCGGGCGCGCAAAAACCGGTCTTCTCGATGATCGGAAAAACGCTTGAAGTGCAAGCGACCTTAGATCAACAGCAATTAGGGGCGATTCGTCCAGGTGACACGGTGAATTTCACGTTGCCCTCGAATCCGAATCAGGCGGAGGTTGGAACGGTCTATTCGGTGTCTCCGACAGCGAATGTTCAGACGCTGTCTTTTACGGTGACGATTTTGCCGAAGGGCTCTGTTACGGGTATGGCGGCAGGTGAAACGGCGCAGGCGCAGATCGTGACTCATACGTTGCCCCACGCGCTGCTCATCCCGACGGCCGCTATTTCCATGAATCACGCGACACCACAAGTATATGTCGTGGAGAACCACCGAGCCGTGCTAAAAAATATTACCACGGGTGCGGTGGATGGTACCATGACGCAGGTGACGAGTGGACTGAGTGCGGGACAACAAGTTGTGACGATGGGGCAAACCTTCCTCGCATCTGGGGATCGCGTGACGGTGGCGAATAATCCTAGCACTTCGTCGGCAGGAGCGTGATGCGCGTGAATCTCACGGAGTTTTCGGTGCGCCGTCCAGTCACGATTTTGATGATCGTTTTGGGACTGGTTGTCGTGGGTTCGATTTCGTTCACTTTGTTGCCGGTAAGACAACTCCCTAGTGTGCATACTCCGGTCTTGCAGGTGTCTGTCAATGACCCGGGTGCAGATCCACAAGATGTGCGCACAAGTGTGACTGATGTGTTAGAAAATGCCCTGACCACGGTCAACGGGGTTTCCTCGATGACATCCGTTTCGATGCAGGGTGTGTCAGATATCACGTTACAGTTTCTGGCCGGAACGAATATGAACACGGTGGCCAATGATGTGGCTCAAGCGGTGCATCGGGTACAGGGACGATTGCCTGCAACGGCGAGTTTGCCAAGCATTTTGCAGTCCAATCCGGCTTCGATGCCGATTGAAACGTTGTCGTTATCAGGGAAATTGAATGCCTCGCAGTTGGATACCTTGGCGCAAAAAACGCTTGTCCCTGCACTGGAAAGCGTGCCTGGAGTGGCCAGTGTGAATGTCCAAGGGGGACTCCTTTCCCAAGTGAACGTCATGGTGAACACATCCGCACTGGAGGCGTACCATGTGACGTTACAACAGGTGCGACAAGCCCTTGTTGCTCAAAATGCGACGGTGCCAGGTGGCGTTATCGCCAATGGGTCGCAGTCTTACTTGACTGCGACCAACACACCGTACACGAGCGTGTCGTCTTTACAGCAATTGATCGTGCCTGGGGCTAGCACCAAGGGGGCACAGGGGAGACAATTGACGCTTGGTCAGATTGCTACCATTGAGCAAAGTCATGCGCAACCGACAACCATCACGCAAATGAATGGGAAAAGCGCGATGGGGATCGCCATTACTGCTCAAAGTGACGCCAATAGTTTGACGGTGGCCAATGGGGTACAGCAGACTCTCCAAAAGCTAAAAGGCGCGTTGCCCCCAGGAGCTATTTTGAAGGTGGTGAGCAATAGCACGATTTATACGCGTGCGGCGCTCAGTGCGGTGCTCCATGATTTGCTGTTGGCGGTGTTACTTGCAGCGATGGTGCTATATCTCTTTTTACGTCGGATCAGTCACACGTTTATCGTGTTGTTCGCCATTCCAACGAGTCTAATCGCCACGTTTGCCGTGATGTATGCGCTTGGCTTCTCACTTGACTTGATGAGTATGCTTGCCCTCTCGTTATTGATCGGCATTTTAGTGGATGATTCGATTGTGGTGCTCGAAAATATTGATCGTCATCTGGCGTCTGGACTCGATCCCAAACAGGCGGCCGTGCGAGGGCGCATGGAGATTGGCGCGGCGGCGTTTGCGATCACATTGACAGATATTGTCGTGTATGCCCCAGTGGCATTTGTTCATGGCACGATTGGGCAGTTGTTTCGCGAATTTGGACTGACCATCGTTGCCGCAACGCTCTTTTCTTTGTTTATCTCGTTTACGTTTACGCCGATGCTCGCCTCGAAATGGCTTCGTGCGCATCCGCCTCAGGAGCAAGTTGGAAAGATTACAGAACCAGAGCGAAGTACGAGCGAGACGGAAAAAGAGGGCTTGTGGCGAACTGCGCGGAGATACGTGCGCGGATGGGGAAAATACAATCCGTTTGGCGCACGGATCTGGCGTAAGCCGTTTGCCCGTGTAATGCAGGGATATGAACGCATCTTACGCAGCGCACTGCGAAGACGGCTCGTTGTCGTCGCGCTCGGATTTCTTACGTTGGCGATCAGTGTGGCGTTTATGCCGCTGGGGTGGATTCATACGGAATTTGTCCCACAGGAAAATGCGAATGTGTTTCAGGTGGCTGTGTCCATGCCGACCGGAACTTCGCTTGCAACCACGGATCAAGCGATGATTGCTTTTGCTAAGAAAGTACGTAAGATTTCGAGTGTCAGCGGTGTCTTCTTCACGGCGGGGGAAACGCCAAATGGCTTAACCGCTACGAATCAAGGCATTTTGACGGTAGTACGCGGGACGGCTATGACCAGCAAAACATCTCAGGCGAAAACGAAACCCCGTCATGCGGGCGTCACTTCTTCAAAGGCAGGTGGAGGTGGGAAAAAGCGTAAAGGTGCAGGGAAAGGCATTGCGCATTCGGGTGCGTTTCGCGCGTTCGGTACGGCGCCTTTGAATTTGCCGCCCATTGCCCCTGTGGTGCAGACGATCACGAAGTTGGCACCGACGATTCCGGGGATGCAGGTACAAGTTAATATCCCCAATCCACTGGTGATGAGTGGGACGCAACCGCTTGGGGTTGTGATTTCCGGGCCGCAACTTTCTGTTTTGCAGGCGATCGGCCTGCAAGTGCAAGGCAAGCTTGCGCAGTTGCCAAATGTCTCAAATGTGCAAGATAGTGCGACGTCCCTTCAACCGGAGTGGATGGTGCAGGTGAATTCGTCTTTTGCTGCGACCTACGGAGTGAATGCAGCGACGATTGGTCAGGCGGTGCAAACGGCGATTAGTGGAGCGGTTGCCTCGACGATTCAGGCGCCTGGCTCACAAATTCAGTCCAATGTGTTTGTCCAACTGTTGGGTGGTGCGCAGATGACGCAAGCGCAGATGCAAGGGATTCCGATTGCAACGGTGGGTGGGCAAACGGTGACCTTAGGACAGGTGGCAACGATTGAACAGGCGCCAGGCCCTGTCTCTCTGAATGAAACGAATCGTCAGCTCTCGATTCTTGTGACAGGGAATGTCCAAGGGGCGGTAGGCCCTGTGGCGCAAGCGGCGCAACAAGCGTTGCAGACTCTTTCCTTGCCCCCTGGCTACACGATTTCGTTAGGGGGACAGATTGCCTTGCAAAATGCTGCATTCACGCCGCTTTTACAGGCGTTTGCGCTCTCTATCGTGCTTGTGTACATGTTGATGGCCGCCCTCTATGAATCGCTTGTGGTGCCGTTTGTCGTGTTGTTTTCCTTGCCCATGGCAACGGTCGGCGCTTTTCTGGCTCTGCTTGTGACCGGACAGACTCTCAATATTTTTTCGCTGATCGCGATGATTATGTTGATGGGATTGGTCGCTAAAAACGCAATTTTATTGGTGGATTATACGCGAACGTTATTGTCCCGAGGCTATGCGCGCGAAGAAGCATTGGTCACTGCAGCAAAGACGCGCCTGCGTCCGATTGTGATGACCACGGCGACGATGGTGTTCTCGATGATTCCTCTTGCCATCCATAACGGCGTGGGGTCGGCTGATCGGATGCCAGTGGCGGTGGTCCTCATCGGCGGCATGACGACCTCTACTTTGCTCACGTTGTTCATGGTTCCTGCGATGTATACGTATTTGGATGATTTTCGAACGTGGCTCTTGCATTGGCGACATCGAACCCAACCTGTTTCATCAGATTCGCAGACATTCATTCAGTAAGGGGGAGGCCGCATGCACATCACTCGATTTTCCATACGCCGGCCTCTCGCCATGCTGATGATCTTGCTTGCGATTGTCATCATGGGAGCGGTCGCATTGACGCAGTTGCCCGTACGGCGCTTGCCAAATGTGAACTTCCCACATATTACCGTCCTTCTCTCTGATCCTGGCGCGAGTCCGGATACGATGCGTACACAAATTGTGGATCCAGTTGAAAACGCCCTGACAAAAGTGAACGGTATTGTGACGATGACTGCGGTGGCGCGAAACGGCAGTGGAACGATTGGCTTGCGCTTTCCTGGCGGCACAAATATCAATACGGCGGCGAGTGAAGTGTCGCGTGTTGTGAATCAGATGGCCGGGCAATTGCCTGTTGGCACCGGGACGCCCACGATTTTAAAAGCGGACCCCAATGCGTTGCCGATTATGGATGTGGCGGTCTATGGGACGATGAGCCAAGCGAGTTTATACAATCTTGTCAGTCAGACCATTGAACCTGCCCTTACGACTGTGCCGGGCGTTGCAACGGTCAATCTTATTGGAGGGCGTCCGCCGCAAGTGAACGTGGTCGCAAACGCCTCTTTTTTAGAACAAGATGGGCTGTCGTTAGCCGCGCTTCGTGCCGCGATTGCAGGGCAAAATACGTCGCAACCGGCCGGGGCCTCCCAACAAGGCGCTGTGACGTATCCGGTGCAGGTGTCAGGGAACGTCACGTCCTTGACGGCTTTAGACAACTTGCAACTCCCTGACCATGTCACGCTTGGGGAGATCGCAAGCGTGACGCAAGGCAATGCACCGATCACGACGGTGAGCCATCTAAATGGTCAAACGGCAATCGGTCTTGTCATTTCGGCACAATCGACCGCCAATTCACTTCAGACGGCCACAGATCTCAAAGCGAAGATGCAGCACTTGCAAAGTCAATTGCCAGCCGGTGTTCACATGGTCGTCACAGGGAATACGACCACGTATACCAGCCAAGCGATGACCGCGACGCAATCTGATCTGTTTTTGGCTATCCTTGCAGCGGCGATCATGATTTCCCTGTGGCTCCATCGGTTGCGCTTGACCGGGGTGATCGTGCTGGCGATTCCCACCACGCTCTTTGCCACGTTTTTGTTTATGTATTTTATGCATTTTTCGCTTGACATGATGAGCTTGATGGCGCTCTCGCTTCTGGTTGGCATTCTTGTTGACGATGCGATTGTGGTGCTTGAAAATATCGTGCGGCATCATCGGTTAGGTCAAAACGCAAAAGAGGCTGCGTGGATCGGACGAATGGAGATTTCAGGCGCGGCCATTGCGATTACGCTGACAGATGTCGTCGTGTATGCGCCGGTTGCGTTTATGCAAGGGAATATTGGGCAGTTGTTTCGTGAATTCGGGTTGACGATCGTGTTTGCCTCGCTGTTCTCGCTGTTTGTTTCATTTACGCTCACTCCGCTCCTTGCGGCGCATCTTGGGTTACGTGAACCAAAGAGGCATGTGGGTGAGCACTTTGCGCGCAGATTTGAGGCAGGATTCGCGCGTATGGCGGATCGCTATGAGCGAACAGTGCGTGTGGCCTTTCGCCGCTTCTATGTGGTCCTTGGCGTTGCGCTTGTGGCGTTTAGTTTTAACGTGGCGGCGTTTCGCACAGGCCTTGTTGCGACAACTTATACGCCAGCACAAAATGCGTCTGTGTTTTTTGTCAATGTGCAGATGCCGATAGGAACGAATGTAGAGACCACAGATGGGGCTGTTTCGCAGCTCTCGCAAGCGATTCAACGCCTTCCAGGAATTCAATCGGTGCTCTCGACAACAGGGTTTGGCGCAGGATCTGCCACGTCGAGTAACATTGGACGATTGACAGTCGATATGAAAAGCGGAGGTGGGGTGCCGAGTGTCTTTGTTGTGATTCCGGAGATTCAACAAATCGCTAAGCAAATCCCTGGCATGAAGATTCAGACGAACGTGCCCAATGCGCTTGTGAATGGGAGTGGTGGAAGTTTATCTGTGGTGCTGCGCGGGAGTAATCTCCTCACCTTAGATGCCCTATCTGCCCATGTGGAGACGTTGTTTCGCCAGATTCCCGGAATTAAAAATGTCACAAGCACTGCGCAAAATACAGTGCCTGAAGAATCGATTCAGGTGAATCCACAAGCGGCGGCGGCGTATGGACTGAGCACGCGCGTGGTGGGGCAAGCGATTCACATGGCTCTTCAGGGAATGACCGTATCACAATATCGGCCAAGTACGACGAGTGTGTCGGAACCCATTGTCATTCAATTGCAAACGGGGGGCACGCCGTTAGGCCCAAGTGCACTGGGCGGACAGGGGATGTCGCTTGCGACGCTCCTGGCGTTGCCTGTAGGGACTGTGGGGGGACAGACGGTTACCTTGCAGCAGGTAGCGACGGTGCAAGCGACGCAATCGCCTACGATTGAACGTGAATATAATCGGCAGTTAGAGGTGCAGGTTTCTGCGAATACCGGGGGCCAACCGCTTGGCCTGATTGCACAGGAAGCGAAGTCAGCCCTTCATAAACTGAGTGTTCCTTCCGGGTATTCCTACGGATTTAATGGGGCGATTCGCCAACAGGGCCGTGCATTCGGTCCCTTGTTGCAGGCCTTGTGGCTCTCTGTGTTACTGATCTACATGTTGCTCGCAGCGCTATACGAAAGTTTTCTCGATCCGTTTGCCATGATTTTGACGCTTCCCTTAGCGCTCACAGGCGCCATTCTCGCCTTGTGGCTGACTCACACGCCATTTAGCATGTATGCGTTTATCGCGGTGGTGATGTTGACAGGGCTCGTGGCGAAAAATGCCATATTGCTTGTGGATTACGCGAAACGGATGGTGAAGTCAGGAGAACTTCCCTTACAAGAAGCGCTGATTCAAGCAGGTCGAATTCGTCTTCGTCCGATTCTCATGACCACAGGCACGATGGTGCTCGCGATGCTTCCTTTAGCGCTCCCAGTGGGGGCCGGCGCTTCAGAGCGCATGCCGATGGCGCTCGTATTGATCGGTGGGATGCTGACCAGTACGCTGTTGACGCTCTTTGTTTTACCTGTGGTGTATCTTCTATTGCATCGTGTGAAAGGGGGGATGCTCCGAATTTTCCACTTGCGAAAAGATGTGAAGTCGATTGAAGTTTTTACTAAGTAATTGTCTAGATCATTGTGTGGGTAGGGGTGGATTGGATTGAAGAAGTATCAATGGATTAGTGCACTTGCAATCGCAGGGGTAGTGACTTTAGGGGTGACAGGGTGTGGGACGGCAAATGCGGCTGGCGCAAACCCATCCCAAAGTTCATCGGCAGGTACGACGGCCAGTACGACAACTGGTACACCACATAAAAAGGCAGGGCATAAGCACGCTTCACCCTTACATTGGGCGCTCGTTACGACGCCGTCCACTGTGAGTGCGGGGAAATCGTTTGCCGTGCAACTGACCGTTAGCAAGACAAAAGGGACTTTGCCACAAGGCACAATGACTGCGCATCTGGCGCCAGTGAAGAAAAAGGGTACAACAACAAGTGCAAGTGGTACGAGTACGCAGCCTGTCACGT
The DNA here is from genome assembly GCA_021821085.1 of Bacillota bacterium. Classification (GTDB taxonomy): domain Bacteria; phylum Bacillota; class Bacilli; order Alicyclobacillales; family SLC66; genus Sulfoacidibacillus. The sequence goes on from JAKACV010000009.1 coordinate 49,275, forward strand.
TAGTGAGCAAAGGCAATGGGGTCTATACAGGGACACTCACTGCGCCTGCAACGCAGGGGAAATATGCGATGAGCATCGCTTGGAAATTGACAAAGCGTACGGTTCATCACCGTATTCTTGTGAACGTGCAATAAACAGGTAGTTTTTCACTCCCCGTCGTGAAGGGAGTAGTTCTGATTCCCGAAAATAGAGGGTGGCTACGGGAGTCGGGACTACTCCTCTATTTGTCCTGAATATGCTATTGTTACAGAAATAGTAGTCATGAGGTGAATAGAGTGCGAAAGCATAACTTTAATGCTGGACCAGCTGCATTACCGCTTGAAGTTTTACAACGGGCGCAAGAAGAGTTTGTGGATTATGCAGCGAGTGGGATGTCCATTATGGAGATGTCACATCGCTCGGTTGAATATGAAGGAGTACACAATGAGGCACAAGCCCTGATTCGGGAACTTCTTGAAATTCCACAAGGATACCGTGTATTATTCCTTCAAGGTGGTGCATCGTTACAATTTGCTATGTTGCCAATGAATTTTTTACCGTCCGATCAGATTGCTTGTTATATACAGACGGGTAATTGGTCCAATAAAGCGATTAAGGAGGCGCGATTACTCGGACAAGTTGAGGTGATTGCGGCATCCGATGCGCGACCGCGTCGTGCCCCTGATTTACATGAGCTTCAATTGCCAACACATTCGGCTTATGTGCACATTACATCGAATGAAACGATTGAAGGCTTACGCATCAATGACTACCCATACACAGGAGAAGTTCCATTAGTTTGTGACATGTCTAGTGACATCCTTTCTCGCAAAGTGGATGTGTCACAGTTCGCTCTTATTTATGCCGGGGCGCAAAAAAACCTTGGACCTGCTGGTGTGACGGTGGTTCTTGTTCGTGAGGATATGTTGGAACGCGTTAATAGAGAACTTCCCTCGATGTTGCGATATGATGTTCATGTGAAGGGAAATTCGCTCTACAATACTCCACCTACCTTTTCTATCTATATGATGAATCTTGTGTTGCAGTGGATGAAGAGTCAAGGGGGTCTTGATGTTATTGAGGAACGCAACATACGCAAGGCGCAACTCATTTATGATGTGATTGATAAGAGTGGCGGATTTTACGAAGGACTGGTGGCGATGAAGGATCGTTCGCTTATGAATGTTACATTTGGAATCGCAACAGAAGACCTCGAGCAAACATTTTTAAGTGAAACAAAGGCAAATGGTTTTATTGGATTGAAAGGCCATCGCGAAATGGGACATTTTCGAGCTTCGATATACAACGCAGTGACAGAAGAAAGTTGTCGTGAGTTAGCTAACTTTATGAACGATTTTGCACAACGCCATCAGTAACATGGCCAATGCACATATGAATGAGTGATACTTAACATGAAGCGACTTCAGACCTATGAAGTCGCTTTTTCGTGCGATGTGTGAGTGAGTACGATGTATACTTCTGCATCAGCTCGTCAAGGGTAGAGAGTAGGGACGGATCATTCAAGGAGGGAATCATGCTCATCGAGCTTCTTGCAACAACGATTGGATCATTTCTTATCGCGTTTGGTGTAAATGAATTTATTGTTCCGACCCATTTATTAACGAGTGGATTGTCTGGGATTTGTATTATGTTATTTAATCTGTTTCACTGGCCAATTGGCATATTATTTCTGGTCTTCAATATCCCTTTGCTAATCATTGGATACTATACAATTGGGCGCAAATTTAGTGTCTATACGATTCTATCTGTCATTGAGCAGGCGTTCTTCCTGAGTTGGTTGCACATTCCGCATTCGGTTACCGATGATCCGATGCTCGCAGCGATCTTTGGCGGATTTTTAATTGGATTTGGTGCGGGATTTACGCTTCGCGTCGGAGGATCTTCTGGTGGTTTTGATATTATCGCGCGTCTTCTCGCGCGTCGTAATGTTCGATTTGGAACGACAAATTTAGTGCTGAATGGGATTATTTTGCTTCTCTCTGCAGCGTTGTTTAATATTGAACTTGCACTATACACCTTTGTTTCTATTTTTGTTGCTGCTAAAACGTATGATATTGTATTGCGGAATATGGAGAAAGTTAGCTTGCTTATTGTGACGCAAATGGGTGAACAAGTACAGCAACAACTACATACGCAACTTAATGGAGAAATTACATTATGGCAGAGTGCATCTCATACTGACAGTGGTCATCCGCAAATTCTCTTTTGTATAGCAGTTAATGCACAAATTGCCGCTATTCGCACGGCATTGCAGGCGGTTGATCCACATGCTGTTTGTTCCATTTTGCCAACTCAGGATGTTGTGGGTGGGAATCTGCGCACGTGGTAAATTCGTAGCGAATGGATGAATGCTTCAGGGTTGCAATAAATATTAATATGAATGAATCTATGGATAGATGAATATGAATTCTGTTTTGCACATACAAGAGGTCTTAAAGAGGTTGTTCAAAAAGGGTCTTAAAGGCAATAGCAGATGTGAATCGATTAAAAATAATTGATTACTTGACCGAAGTCTCCCTTTTTGAACAGGCTCTAAAAACTGTCGTAGTGTAATTTTTATTGCGCCGTCGACTGGAGTTTCACAGCCGCTTGCATTACATAATTCGGAAATTATTTATGTAGGAGTGGGTAGCATAGTTTTGGCTCCTATAAACCTGATTATACGGTCTTACGATTCAAGTGAAGGAAACCCATTGACTTGACAACCGGTAGATGCAAACGTATTATATCTATGTATTAATAAATATTGATTCATGGAGGTTTATACTATGGATATTCGTGAAGTGGCTACGATTAAAGAGGAAAATGAAGCGGGAAAAGTGGTTGTTGAATTTAATGGAGTTGAAACAGAAAAACTTCAGGAGTTGGTTACAGAGTGCTCCAGTGGTACATGTTCTTGTGGTAGTGAACAATTTCTTACCAATGTCGAATCATTTGTTCTCTCTGACGATGGGAAGACCATTGAGATATCTGGTAAGGTGAGTGCAGAAGAGGTTGCGAATACTCTTAAGGATTGGCAGAAAGAATTATAAGAAACACTGCAAAGGTATGGCCCACTTGGCGCGCATGCCTTCGTAACATCGTAAAGAGGAGTGAAACGAATGGAAAAATCCTGGGAGTTTGAGGAGCAACAACTCCCCATTTTTGTAAAGGTAAATTTGAATGGAGTCTTTAAGGTGTTGGCCGATCCAACGCGCTTACAGATGTTTAAGATGCTTGCTGATGTAGGGGGTATCTGTTGCCGAATTGTACCCAATATAGAGCTGGAAGATGCAGAGGGAGTTACTTATGGATTGTGTGTACAAGACTTTGTAGCACATTTAAAGATTCCACAATCTACAGTTTCACATCATTTATCATTGCTACGCAACGCAGGTCTCGTACAAAGTATAAAAAAGGGTCTATGGGTATACTATTACCGTGATGAAGTGACAGTTGAGGCGTTTAAGAATGCGGTCAAGATGCTATAAATTTCAACTCATCACATGTGTTATGCTTAAGGCGACGCATGACACATGGAGGGTTACTGCAATGAGTATAGGGGATTACCGTGAGCGTCAATTGGACACACATACATTGCGAAGATCGCTCACTTGGATTCAAGGAACACCTATGACAATAGGGGCTGTATTAGGTTCTGGCATTCTCGTTTTACCTGCGGTTACGGCAGATATTTCTGGTCCAGCTGCATTACTTGCTTGGCTTTTGATGTCCCTTTTGTCCTTTCCCATTGCTCTCACACTCGGAGCGTTGACAGCTAAATTGCCACATGCCGGTGGGATAGTCGCCTATGCTCGGGAAGCTTTTGGCCCTTCCGTCGGCGCGATCGTTGGCTGGTTGTTTCTTGGTACGATTCCTATTGGTGTGCCGATTGTGGCACTCATCGGATCGAATTATATTGGCACGGTTTTAGGACTGACCTCATGGCAAGTGACACTGATTGGTGCAGGATTGGTCGCACTTTCTGTAACCCTGAATATTCGAGGCGTTGAGTTAGCTGGGTGGGTACAGGTGCTCGTGATTGCGTTAATTGCCATTCTCTTGACTGTGGCCATATTGGCGGCATTGCCACATGTGCTAATTAACAACTTTCAACCTTTTGCACCACATGGATGGTGGTCTGTGGGGTTCTCTGCTGTTATGATTTTTTGGTGTTTTGTGGGATGGGAAATGATCGCACATTTGGCGGAGGAATTTACCAATCCTAAGCGAGATGTACCCTTAAGTCTAGCACTTGCCGCACTCGTGATTGCAGTGTTATATCTTGCGGTTGCATTTGTAACGATTGGAACGCGCGCATATGGAGATCATATTGGTCTGGCGCCTCTCAGCATGTTAGTAGGAGCTATATTTGGTCGAACAGCTGCAGCGTTCACCGCAGTCCTCGCGTTGCTGATCTCTTTTGCTACCATTCATACAAATATTGCAGGGTTTTCGCGCATGATATATGCACAAGCGCGCCAAGGTGATTTTCCAAAAATATTTTCCAAAATTCATCGGACCTATCAGACGCCTGCAGCAGCTTTACTGGGGTTGGCAGCCGTTTTTGCGTTGGTTTTTCTTGCGAATTTCATTTTTCATCCGAATCTTGGCACGATTATTAAATGGCCGAGCGCAATATTCATTGCATTATATATGATCGCTATGGCGTCAGGTGTAAAACTCTTTTCTATAGGTACGATGAATTGGTGGACGGCCAGCATATCGTTAGTGGTTTGTATGATTATTTACGGTTTTAGCGGATGGGCTATGTTATTTCCGTTAGTACTTGGTGTAGTTGGATGGATGATGAGTAAACGGAGATATGTAGTAGAGGTGCAACGATAGGTATGTAACATGATAGCAGAAATTGCTTCTTTTATGGGTGCCAACCCGTGTTTTCTCGTGGGATGTGAATGTGGCGTATTAGAAGTTGTCTTTTGAGTGTACAAGGGATTCCGCAGCGAGTACGCATTTGCATTTGGACCTGAGTTGCTTCTGGTCATTTACGCATGAACTTCATGATTCGCACGCTACAAATGAGAGAATGATGGAATAGAGGCATGGATTGCATCAATAGTTCGATCGTCAATCCATGCCATCTCAGTTGCTGTTTTATTTATACTTGCCAGGGCCACGGAGTATTATTCCACTGCCATGAGTCATGAGTGCCATCATGACCTCCAAAAGACGTGAGGGGAGTGGGATTTTGCTCAAATTGCTTTGCTAAAACTTCCCTTCGATCTTTAAACTGTTGATATTGCGCAAGTGCCTGAGTGTCAGATGGATGTGTATCGAGATAGAGTGTTAAATCTGTAAGCACGAAATCGATTGATTGTAACTCATGCAACGCACGGTAATAAGTAGCAGGCAGTTGATCATTCATTTGATATCGCCTCCCGTATAGGGACTATAAAGATCTGGCCAGAGTGTCCCATGGCGCAATGCTTCGCGATAGGCAAATTGTTTGAGGTGACGCGGCTGAACGGTGATGAATTGATTGACGGGAATAATAAACGGTTTAGACGTATGCACTGGGCAGGGATCATTGGCGCTATGGTACGGGGTATATGTTTGCCAGCGTGGATCCATCTTCGCATCCTCCTGAACGATGTAACTTTCTTGATGTTACTTTATGATATGCAGGGAGAACATAAAGTAGATCCATATCTTAATCGCAAGTAAAGTTGATGTGATTTCCAAGTGGGAATGTAACAAAAAAACTTCTCCATACTGTGTGTACAGAATAGGTGGGTGCCCACTATGTGCGGAGTTTGACGTTTCTCGACGGTAAACAGGGGACTTTACGGCATTTTTAGGTAATGAGTGATTGTAGTGTATCACGATGTATGATCAAATCAGCCAGTGTATAGGCATCAAGTATGTTCAGGGAGGCGTGTAGAGCTTCTGCTAATACTGTTTTTAACCGACAATCAGGAATTAGCGTACAGATCCTGATCTGTTTATCAAAACATTCTGCTATGTTAAAATTCCCCTCTATCTCACGCATAACTCTCCCTATATTAATTTCCTCAGGTGGTGTGACTAATTGAATTTCGCCAAAGTGAATATTCCCGGACAATCCTATACTTATCGTCGTCAAAACAGTTTATCAGGTGTGCCTGGAAAAAAGAATTATCGCATTCGTGTCAAGCGTGAGAATGTACGCGGAGATTTGCCAGCTTGGGTCGTGTCAAACTGCTTGCATAGTAATATTAAAGAGGGGGACGTTGTACACATTGCACCACCTTCTGGGAATTTTGTTCTCCATGCTAAAACAGATCGACCCGTACTCCAGAAAACTGGAATGGGGTCGTCTTTTCGCACTCTTTTTTTACTGTTTCAGTAAAACCACAAGTTTTTCAGTGGCCTCGACACATTCCATCTTCTTTTTATTGTGTCTACGAGCTTAGATGAATGCAAATGCATTTTTAGTTTCTTTTAACTGCCGCTATACCACTGCATTTCTTTGCTGATTTGATGTGCTGAAGTAATATTTTGGTACTATGCTTCTGCTCGTGCAGATCGATAAAGTCGATCGAGCGTGCGCGCCTGAGCGAGTGATGCGTCGCGAGTATCTTCTAAGGTGTTTTGATTGCGAATAGCATCGCAAAAATATTCGATTTCCTTTACATATTGATTGGTATCAAGTACGGGTTCCATCCGTACTTCCGCGCCTTTGCGCACAATCAATTCGGCATGTCCTTTATCAGGGCGAAAAGGGTGAGTAACCACAATTGACCCTGACGTGCCAACGATTTCGACATATTGACGATCGGGTGCTTCAAAAGAACAATCAAAATGGGCGATTCGTCCACCGGAGAAACGAAGTATTCCTGATAAGGTGAGATCAATGTCATTTGTTTCATGGAAATGGGCGACTGCGGTGACGTACAGTGGTTCCTCTTGCATCAATGTACGACTGACGTGTACGCAGTATGTTCCCACATCGTAAAGAGCTCCTCCGCCATATGCTCGGTTCATGCGAATATCGTTTGATTTTGTCAAAGGAAAACTGAAATTCGATGTGATGATTTGGATCTGGCCAATCTCCCCGCTATTGATTAGTGCGCGAACGCGATCCCATTGTGGATGAATCGGATACATGAAGGCTTCCATAAGAACGATGCCATTTGTCGAGGCAGCTTCAATCATGCTTTTTACTTCTTGTTCATTCAAAGCGAGAGGCTTTTCGCAAAGAACGTGCTTCCCGCTTTGTGCAGCACGAATTGTCCATTTCGCATGTTCGTGGTTAGGAAGTGGGATGTAGACAGCATCGACATCAGGGTTGTCAAGAAGTGATTCATAGCAATCTTCGACTATGGGTATGAGATTCTGCTTGGCAAATTGTTCTCCTCTGCCACTATCCCTGCTTGCGACCGCTATCACATCAGTTCCAGAAACTCTACGAATTGCAGGGATCAATTGCGTTTCGGCAATGTGAGCGCTTCCGAGTATCCCCCATTTAATTTGCTGCATTGTTTCATCTCCTTAGAACGATGATGAATTATTGTACCGTCGGATTATGTTTGCGGTGCTCTGTATGCGCAAATGAGTGGCTTTGTTCAAGATCTACTTTTAGAGCCTGTTCAAAAAGGGTTGAGGTAAGATGCAAGCAGGGGTTTGGTGAAGTCTGGACATGCGCGCGGAGTGTACGATAGGTGGTACATGAGCACGCATGTCCAGCACAAGCCGAAGCCCTGCGCCGCAGAGTTCTCGCCCCTTTTTGAACGACCTCTTTTACTTGTTCTTCGGAATAAACGTCTGAGGATCCAGCTCGTCGTAAATTTTGTCCGATGACTAATGCATGATGATGAAGACGAGATAAATTTTGAAGCGATTCATGACGCTTTTGCGGAGAAGTACCCATGTAATCACGCCTTTGTTATAGATACTTCACTTCATCATAAATCAGTGGACCGTAAATTCCTAGGAACATGTAGACGAAAAATATTGAGTATAGTCCATTATTGCGCCTGAATTATATTTTCTATATGAGTGCCGTCAACGATTTCACTGTTCTGCTGTACTTTAATAAGGAAAGTGTGATTTGTGCCACAGTGTCGCAAGGAGGTGAGGCGCTTGAATTCGACAGTGTATTCGGGGAAACAAATGTGGATTTGGGAAGTGGATCAAACATTCTCTGGCAATATCCAAACGATCATTAGTCAAGGCAAGCAACTCGGTCTCGATGGATTTATCGTAAAGGCACACGACGGTTCGACTGTATGGTCGCAGTTTGGGCAGGTGATAGCACCGTTAAAAGCGGCTGGTTTTACGGTGGCGGCATGGGGATATGTATACGCGAATGACGTTTCTGGTGAAAGTGCTGCAGCGCAAACGGTAATCGATTTAGGTGCTGATTGGTATATACTTGATGCGGAGCAAAGTTTCGACAACCAATCGACGGCGGCTACTGATTTGTGCACCGCAATTCGCAGTCGCAATCCAAAGCTCATTATGGGCTATGCGCCATTTGCGTTTCCAAATGATCATCCGAATTTCCCTTATGCGGAGTTTAGTCGATCTTGTAATGTTTGTTTACCACAGATCTATTGGAGTGACTTTGGCATTACTCCCTCCGCAGCTGTGTCGCAAAGCTTTACTGAACTTCATAGCTTTGGGCTTCCGCTTGCTCCGATTGGTCAAACATATGGTTCGGTAACGGGCACCGAAATTCATGAGTTCGCGCAATCAGTTTCTTCACTTGGGGGAGTAGGGATCAGTTTTTGGGATTTCCAATCAGCTAACTCGAAGCAATTGCAAGCGATTGGTCAGATCCAAGGATTTTCATCAGGCAACTCGTCTAAGTCGCAAGTGCCTGCCGCATCAAAGTCAGGTGCAGATGCTACGTCTACTCGTGCTGGGGGGGAGTATTTTGTGAAGGGTATGCCGCAAGATGTTCAGTTAAATGATTGGTTTTACGGTGCAGTGAGCGATTTACTCACACGCGGAATTGTGACTGCCTATCAAGATGGACTGTTTAAGCCTGACGAAGCGATTACACGGGCGCAAGCTGCCGATTGGCTAAATCGCCTCCGCATCTATTTGCAACAGCAAGGCGGGAAGATTGGGTAGGGGCGGTTTAAAAATACCGCCTCTACAGAGGTTATTGAAATGTATGAGCCACCCGGTTTGCGGCATTGGTAAGAACATCCTCAGGTTGAACTAAAGCAAATCGAACGTAGTATTCGCCTTCAGGTCCAAAGCCGACACCAGGCACGCAAGCAACTCCGGTTTTTTCCAAAAGGTGTTTTGCAAATACTCGTGAATCCATGTGGTGAGGAGTTTTTAGCCAAACAAACATCGTGGCTTGAGATGGTGAGATGTCCCAACCTGCATGGTACAAGGGATTCAAAAAGGCATCACGTCGCTTTTGATAAAGTTCACGTACATGAGCAATATGAATGTCGGGATGATCTTGTAAGGTGATTGTCCCTGCTCTTTGTGTGGCGAGAAATACGCCATAATCGATATTCGACTTTACGATGTGTAGAGCCTCCAGGATTTCGCAATTACCAGCAGCAAAAGCTAGTCGCGGGCCCGCGAAGTTAAATGTTTTTGAGAAGGAATGCAACTCAATGCCTACGTCTTTTGCCCCAGGAGTCGCTAAAAAAGAAGGGGATGTACGACCGTCAAATGTCAGTTCAATATATGCCGCATCATGTAAGACAAGAATGTGATGTTGATGGGCAAATTCCACGACATCAGCAAAGAAGGAAGGTGGTGCAACAGCAGTCACTGGGTTGCTGGGGTAGTTTAGAATCATGAGTTTTGCCCTGCGTAAAATATCGTGCGGGATTGCAGATAAATCGGGTAAATAGTTGTTCTCTTCACGTAAGGGCATACGATATGGTGTCGCTCCAACAAGCAGAGCTGTCACCTCATAGATAGGATAACATGGATCAGGAATTAGAATGACATCGCCTGGATCCACAACTGCTAGTGAAATGTGCGTTAGTGCATCTTGTGCGCCAATCACACTGAGCAATTCTGTATGCGGATCGACCACAACGTTGTAGCGCTGATATAAGAATGAGGCTGCGGCATGACGGAATTCATCGGTTCCTTCGGTAGTGGCGTATCCATAGACACGCGGATCGCGCAACGCCTCAAGGAAAGCTTCCTGAACATGAGATGCCGGTGGTGTATCTGGTGAACCAATCCCAAGGTCTATAACTTGAACGTCGCGTTTCCTGAGTTCTGTTTTGAGTTGGGTAAGTTCAAAAAAGACTGCTGAAGATATAGATGATAATCGTTTCGCCTTAACTTGCAACGTGATCCCCCCGAAGCGTTATAATATATATCCTACTATATTACGCCGATTTGTAACAGAAAGGACTTTGAAAAAACGAAAAATATGGAGATGAAATGATTGCTGCGCAAACTTCGAGAAGATGAAGGAATTGTTTGAGACACCAAGTGCGTCCGTTCTTGTGATTGGGGGCGGACCGGCAGGACTCATGGCTGCGATTGGGGCGGCAAGATCGGGTGCAAAAGTCACGTTGCTTGAAAAAGGCAAGCGACTTGGCCGCAAATTACTTATTTCAGGTGGTGGTCGTTGCAATGTCACGAATGCACGAGGCATTGACCACATTGTTGAAAACACCCCTGGTAATGGTCGGTTTTTATTTAGCGCACTTCATCAGTGGTCAAATGAAGATATCATCAGATTTTTTCAGGAGCTTGGGGTTAAGCTAAAAGAAGAAGATCGCGGTCGAATGTTTCCGGTGACAAACCGTGCATCTACTGTACTTGATGCACTTTTGCGTGAATTAGATCTCTACGAAGTGCGTGTGGAATTCGGTGCAGTGGTAAAAAAAGTGATCTATCAAGAAAAAACCGATAATTTCACTGTTCATATACAGTCTGGTGGAACTTTTGAGGGATCATCAGTTGTGGTGGCTGTAGGGGGTTGCTCTGTTCCAGAAACCGGTTCTACTGGAGATGGATATATATTTGCACAGGCATTTGGGCACACAATTATCGAACCGTACCCGACTTCTGTGGCTTTGGTGTCTCATGATGAAGTTATTCAAAGTAAAGTGTTACAAGGCCTTTCTTTACGACAAGCTGTATTACGTCTGTATGATCCGCGAGGTCGACTGACAGCAACAGAGGATGGAGATATACTTTTTACGCATTTCGGCTTGTCAGGGCCCGCAGCGTTGCGAATTAGTCAATATGCCGTGAAAAATTGGGAAAAATTCGGGGCACAACCACTGTTACTGACTATCGATACTGATCCACAAAAGAGTATCGAAGATTGGATTGAACAGATATTCGCGATTGGAAAAACAATGCCCAAGCGAGCTATTCGGACAATTTTAAGAGATGTTACGGCAACGAGCTTGGCGAATTATTTGGTTGATGCACTTCAGTTGCCAGGTGATTTAGCTGCAGCTGACATGAATAAACATGATGTTGCGGAATTTGTAAATTATCTAAAGGTGTTTCCCTTGCATATCGCAGATACGCTGGGTCTTTCCCGAGCCACTGTTACGGGTGGTGGAATTTCTGTGAAAGAGATTGACCCTCGTACAATGCAATCTCGTCGACAACCAGGATTATTTTTTGCAGGTGAAGTTATGGACGTACACGCGCATACTGGAGGGTATAATATTACAGTAGCCTTCTCTACTGGTTACGTTGCCGGACAACATGCGGCTATGCGAAATGAGTTCGGCTCATGAGATGAGAAGAGAAAGTGGGGGATGTTGGTCGTGGAGGACACCATTTTTATGAATGGCATGGAGTTTTATGGATATCATGGATTTTTTCCGGAGGAACAGCGTTTGGGTCAGAGATTTGTCATTTCCTTGACGCTGCTGTGTGATTTGGAGCCGGCGGCAAGGAACGACGATCTGGCGCTGACAGTTGACTACGGAGACGTGTATAATATAGTTAAAGAAGTGGTTGAAGGACCTCCGTACAAACTTGTTGAATCTGTCGCGCAAGATGTTGCGAATGTAGTTCTTGGTACATATCCGATGGTTGATCAAATCAAGGTACATCTGGAGAAGCCAGGGGCACCGATTGCAGGAGTTTTTGCCACAGTCGGGGTGGAGATTGTACGGTCCCGAACGAATACTTGATTTATTGGGGGATCAGATAAATGAAAAAGGCAATGTGGGTTTTTATGGCTCTTATAGCGGTGGTTGTCGGATGGTATACTTTTACGTCACCTGTTTGGGCAAACATCTCAGTTATTCAAATGTTATTAAGGGGATAATTATGGAAGGGAAACGTGTAAGTGAGTCGCGCACCTATATGACCGACCTTGTTTTGCCGCCGGATACCAATCTTCACGGAACGATTTTTGGTGGTCGAGTGATGGCGTATGTGGACAAAATTGCCAGCATTACGGCTATGCGACATTGTCGAAAAGCCGTTGTAACAGCATCTAGTGATAGTCTTGATTTTCTTGCTCCCATCAAGGTTGGTGAAGCTATTCAATTAGAGGCTTTTGTGACGTGGACGCATCATACTTCGATGGAAATTTTTTGCCGGATTCAGTCTGAAAATCTGATGACTGGGGAAAAAACGTTAACGGCGACTTCGTATTTGACATTTGTTGCACTTGATGAGGATGGGAAACCAGCGATTGTGCCTTCTATTATCCCGGAAATGGATGAAGAGTGGTGGCATTACAACACGGCTGCAGAACGTCGTGAAACTCGTTTAAAGCGACGTAAGGATCGAGCAGCGGCGGAAATTTCATACGCTCATTAATGATGATGGGCTTTTGTCCAGCCGATAAGGAGGCTGAATCGCATCATGAAGTTGTCCGAGCGATATGATGTCAATTCTATAGATGGTAAGTGCGATGGGTGGAATATTGCCAAGGGATTCGATACGCGATTAGGTCGACCCGTGCTTGTTGCTGCAATGTCGGGACATCATTTAGATCGGTATTCGATGGATGCATGGCTTGCGAGGCGTGTGAGCGTCTCGCATGCTTATGTGGCCGAACTATTCGATGGATTGCCGCGGGACGACGCATTTTATTGTGTGTTTGAGAGTCGTAAGGATGATTTATTTGGTCTGCCTGATTTATCACGGCATGATCTATTGTCAGCTTTTGTAAAAATGGTGAGTGGCGTGGAGGCCTTATTTGACTCGGGAGTCGGATTTCGATTTTCTGAGCGACAGATTATATGGGATGGATCCAATCCACACGTCTTAGGACTTTTACCGCAGGCAGAGAATGCTCCACACCTTTCAAGCGAACAGCATGTCGAAGCGTTGATGCAGTATTTTAGCTTGCGATTACAGCAACGCATCGATGCGTCTGACGAGCCTGATCGCATTTTGTCGCGTTCACCTGTGTTGCGCATGGGGTTGAATCGTTTATCTGGTGAAGGAACGCCATGCACAACGTTTAGTGATTTACGAATGGTACTTGAAGCGATGCTGATTGAAGAGCAACGGCGAAAAGTAGCGTTGCAGGCGGCATATGGTCAAAAGGAGAATGGCATCGCGACGAGTAGTTCACGGGGTTTACAGGAACCCGATCCGATAGAAACAGGCACTGAGCAGGAAGCTTCGATGGAAACGATCGTATTCTCTACAAAATCGCTAAAACAGGCGCAAAATCGCCGTGACTTGGATGAAATGGTCTTTATGCCAACGATAGCAGGAGAACGTCAAAGAAGACCGGAAGAAGACGTGGAGGAAAATGTTGAATCCACAGAAGATCTTGAAGACTTGGAGGACGATTCACTCCATCGCTTTTCGCGATCTCGGGTACTTTTGTTTGTCTTGTTAAGCCTTGTTGTGGCAATTGCTATTCTTTATGGGATAGTGACTTTTTTGCGGGGCGGACCATTCGGCGGGGCGGCAGCAACGAATGTCGCTGTAAAGCCAGGTGGGACAACGTCTGTTAGTCAATCGCTCCACGTGACTGGACTAACGGCAAAAGCAGCTGTTCAACTTCTTGCTGCACACGGAATTCACTCTGTGAATTTGCAAGCCGTTGCAATGAAAAGCGGAGTAACTCCCGGATCGGTTATCGCGTCGACTCCATCTGTTCTGAGTTCGACAAATTCTACAGGGTCAGTTACCTTACAAGTAGCCGTCCCTAGTGGTGAGGAAATGGTCCCAAATGTCATTCACTTATCTTTGCAAGCGGCAGAACAAAAACTTTTAGCTGATCACTTTCATTACTCCTATGTCATTCAACACGTTGCAGGGGCCACACCAGGCATGGTAATAGAGCAAAATCCGGCGCCCTATGGGTTGCTTACAGCCGAAAGCAACGTCTCGTTTGTGGTTGCACAAAAGTCTTGAAAAAGAAATCTACGACTCTATCATTGACAGACTTCCTCCAGCATCGACATAATAGGTGCTGGAGGGGAAAATACGCATGGTTCGACAGCACACGACGATTATCGCCGTACTCCTTACAGGTGTAATGGCTATTGGTGTACCTATTAGTGCCAAGGCTGATGTCATTTCTGCGCATAATGTCCCTTATGGGCACTGGGGATCGCATGGTAGTCCTGCGCAGAGTAGAGATGGGGCTCCAAGTGAGAATCCAGCCGTTTATATCGTTTCATACACGTCCGGGACGAATCGAAAGCAGCAGTCGTTTTCATCCTTGCAACAGGCTGAGACGTTTGCGAAGGGTGAAACTGATGCGGTTGTTGCGGATGGTAAGCAGGGATCGATCGTTTATTCAAATATCGTTCGACCTTATGCGGTTGTTCCTCAGCAGTCTACGCTTAATTCAGGATCGCTTGCACAATCCTCAACTTATTCCACACTTCAGGCAGCCATTGCCACCGCAGAGAGTTCTTCCACACAAGTTGTGGTAAATCGCATTACAGGTGCTGTGGTTTGGAGTAACTCTAATAATTATGAAGTTGTTGGCCCTGGCGCCACGACTGCGTATCAAACGTGGCAAGCCGCGTTGACGGCTGCGCGAAGTATGCAGTCAGCGTCTGTTGTGAGTGTCGATACAAAGCAAACGATTTGGCAGGCCGCCTATCGGGTACTGATTAATCAGCAATTTACGCAGACGTTTGCCACTTTAGATCATGCAAAGGCATACGCTGCGCAAAATGCACAAAGTCAAGTTATTAATATTGCAAATGGCCAGGATGTGTGGGACAACCTTCCTCGCTATAATGTTTATCAAAATGGCGTTTTACTCAAGCAATTTTCTAATGAAAGTGATGCGCTAGCATTTGCGAAAGGTCTAGCGAATGTCACAGTAGAGACGATTGCGACGCATGCGGTAGTTTATACAAATGTACCAGCTTACGCTGTTGAAGTGGGGAGTCAAACTGTTCAGACGTTTGTGGATGAGGCCGCAGCGATTGTTTTTGCGAAAACCTTGTCAGGTTCGGTTGTGGTAGAGTTGAGTACAAATCACATCGTGTGGACTTCTGCGGGTGCCTATGGCGTCTATCATTATCTTCAACTTGTTCGTTCCTTTGATACAGAAGCTGCTGCGATTGCCTATGCAAAAACGTTGCAGCACGTTCAAGTGATCGATACGGAAAATAATTCAGTCGCTTACTCCAATTACCCGACGACGGTAAAATCGCCTTATGGTGATACATTTACCGTTCAAAACGGGATGATCGTTGATAATTGGGGTTCGGTGAGTATTCCACTTGCACCTGCACCGTCCTTTATGACTGCTGGTCAAACCTATGTATCAAATGATTATGATCATTGGTATGAGGTGCTCCCCACAGGTGATGTGTACGTTGGACAGTGGGAAAATCCCTATCAAACGATGAATCTTGAAACGCAATCAACTTTGACTGCAACACAGATTAACAACTTCATTGCGCAACACGCAGCAGCAAATAGCGTTTTGCAAAATACGGGTCAATATTTTATCGAGGCACAAAATACATACGGAGTAAATGCACAGTACCTTGTTGCTCATGCGATTATTGAGTCAGCTTGGGGAACTTCGTATTTTGCCATGAACAGAGATAATCTCTTTGGTTATATGGCGTATACAACGAATCCAAATGCTGCAGCCACATTTCGGTCGATTGAATACGACATTAATTTCCAAGCGTGGTTTGTTCGCAATTCGTATCTTAGTGCAAATGGTTCTTTCTTCAATGGCGCAAATTTAGATGGGATGAATGTTGATTACGCGACTGATCCTAATTGGGCCAATAGTATTGCACGAATCATGGCGGAGATCCAACCTTACAGTTCTACAGTGAGTAGCCAACCTATTTTAGATGAACAGGCAACGAGGCAGGTATTTGCCTATCCATCGGGAGCGATTGGACAAGCGACTGCTGATGCTACGATCTACTCCACGCCAGCGGACGCAAGCACATCACAACCTACAGTTGTAGGCACCATTTCAAGCGGGGCGAATTTTACAGTAAAGGGAGATTCTCCTGGTTGGGACCAAATACAAACAACAAATGGTCAAGTGGGATTTGTCAATTGGAATAATGTCAGTCTTCAAAACGTCATGGAGGTTGTAGGGATTAATGCAGGTAGTTTTCTCGCCGTAAATTCCGTTGCAAATCCAACTTCCACCACAGGTACGGTTGATAAATTAACGAATGGCGTATATGTGGTTTTACTTCAGTCTTCGACGAATGGTTGGGACGAAATTATGGATGGCAATGGGATCACTGGTTGGGTGAGTTCTAAGTATGTTCAGGTGATTCATTGAGCGTGTGATATAATATGGCGTATTCTGAAATGGACTAGAAATGATCTGGGGTGAAATCATTTGGGGGAAAGTGTTTTGCCGCCGCGGCTTAAATGGCCGCTTTATCTCTTAGCGGCCTTTCCAGTAGCTGATTACTTTTTGCATGTGTATCCATGGGGTATTGTTGGTGCAGCATGGGACAAGTTGATTTTTATTTTGCTTGCTTTTTATGCTATTCGCGCTCGGATGGCAGGAACTAAACGCAAATTGTATCCGTCGCAACGGTATGTTATTTTTGTTGCCGTCTTGGGATTAGCGTATATACTGATGGACGTTGGGTATTTGACTGTCGCTTTTGCAGGGTGGCGCGTTGATTATCTGTATATGCTCTTCTCCTTAGTTTTACCTTATCTCGTTGATCGGGAGGACATTATTCCACTTTTGAAATTCATGGTACTCATTGGATTCTTAATGGCGATCCACGGAGTCTATGAATATATCATGAAGGCGCCAATTCCTCCTTCTTGGATTAACTTAGGTGAACATGTTCGTACTCGCGTGTACTCACTTTTTGGTAGTCCAAATATTTTTGGATCGTATGCAGCATTTATCACTCCAAATGCGGTTGGTTTAGCGTTGTATGAAAAGCGACGTGGTCCACGTATATTCTATATAGTGGCAGCGTTGCTTAGTGTCATGACACTCGTATTTACCTTCACTAGAGGTGCTTGGGTTGCCTTCTTTGTAGGTGCTGTCGTGTTCACTTGGCTTGTGGACAGGCGGTTAACGATTATTGCGATCGTGGTTACAGTATTAGCGATCTTCTTTGTGCCGCCGATCCATGCACGCCTCGATCAATTTTTATCACCTGTTTACTGGGTAAAAACGGAGCAAAGTGGTCGCATTGATCGTTGGGGTCAGGCGTATAACCAAATGCGCAACAACCCACTATTTGGTGCAGGGTTAGGTCGGTATGGCGGGGCAGTTGCGTCTAAATATTTCGGGATTATTTACGTGGATAATTATTACGCAAAAACATTAGCGGAAACGGGATTACTTGGATTGATTTCGTATCTCGGATTACTCTTTTTCTTTTTGCGCGATGTGTTTCGCGTGCTGAAACGAACAGTGGACAAACGAATGAAGTATCTACTTATTGGGATTTTCAGTTCCATGGTCGTAGTTGTCTCACATAATGCGGTTGAAAATATTTTTGAAGTACCAGCGATGAACTACTTGTTTTGGATGGTTGGAACGTTAGTGCTGATTTACGGAGCGGAAGGGGAGAAGGAAAGTGACTGAATCAGCGTTGAAACGTTGGTTGACGACCCCCTTTCTTGTGATCTACGCGCTCTGGACGCTATTGTTTTACCAATTGGTGTTCACTGCGTGGACGCTACAATACTCGTATATTGGGGTATTGCTGGTCATTGGAGCTAGTTTGCTTTTTATGTTTGCTTTTCCTAAACGCGATCGAAGAATCGTTGTGCGATTTACGCTTTTTTGTGTGATGGTCGGTGTAGGGATTTCGAGCTTTGCGTCAGAATCGTTGCTCTGGCGAGTGATTGATTTTGTTGTGTTCGTACTCTTGGTGCTTGCCCTTGGACGCGCATTAGTCGGGGTAAAAACTTTGCGTTTATTTGTGGTTATTTTGGCGCTTACGGTCGTGCAAATTCTTGTTCCGTTACACGATTTGCGCACCTTATCCTTTTTTAATGTCCGGTATATCGGTCATTTGGCAAGTCCTGATCCACAAGTTGCGAGTTTACCTACTGCTACTGTGTCTGACCCGCTTCGTCCTGGCGTCCAAGAGATTGTTACGCTGCGCGGTCATCATCCAACTAAAGACGAGGCTCAGCAATATGTGCGGTTATTAAATCAAAATCCGCAGTCTGCTGCCACGATTCAAAGTGCACTTACGGAGTTACAACATTCATATGATGTTGTGGCGATTCGCCCGGGACGCCTCCGGTTCATTACTCATTATGCGACACCGCAGGAATTGTCCCAACTTCCATTTTCGTCTTTAGGTTTGATGGATTTTCCGTTTATGACTTCCCATTTTTTAGGTCTGCAGAATCACACACGGATGTATCTCTCGCTATCTAAGCATCCAGGAACGCTACTCTCTATGTTGCTTAGTCCTGGAACCGTTGCACAGTCGATGGCGAATATGAGTTTGCAGGCTGCGACCTCTGAGGCATCCAATTGGCAGCAAGTCACAGGACAGCAGTCCAACTTGACAAATGGTTTTTCAATTAATAATGGCTATCTAACAGGAACTTACGGTGGGCACTCTGTGCATGTTCCCACTAAGGGAGTCGCCATTTTAGGTGTTCATCACATGCTTCCACTGAGCGTTGATCCACATAAACAGATTATTGTGGAAGGCAACAACATGATTCAAGTGATTGCTTTGCCTCCTGAACAACCGCATATCATTGCGACACTTACAGGTTCATATCTACATCCATTAACTACGGATGTGGTTTTTGGCGATCTAAGTGGCAATGGGCAAAACTCGCTTTTGGTTAATACGGTACCTGCTCAAATTTTTCGTCTCTCGAGCACTGCAACATGGGATCGCCTTTGGGTAAGTGGTCGTGATTCATTTCGATTTGAAACTGTGCTGCCACATCAAAATGGAGACTGGATTTTTGCTAATTCACCCAGTCTAATTAGTCCGGATCCAACCCGTTATTTGGGGGCCTATGTGTATAGTCATGGTCAACTACAGCGTGTGTTCCGCGTATATACCGGAAATCTGGTCAGTATGAAGATTGCACACGTAACAGCGAAAGGCCGTCCAGAACTATTGACATCAGTTTATGCGCACCAGGAAATTATGTTACTTGGATTCCAACACGTACCATGGATGATTTTGTCGGAAGTGGGTTATGCATTAGCGATTTTAGTTGGACTCTTTCGGCGCATGAAGACGCGAAAGGAGGCCACGCGATGAAAATGGGCAAATGGCGTTGGGTGGGAGTTCTCTCGGCATCTGTTTTGTTGACAGGTTGCAATCTTGTGTCAGATCCTTCTTTGTATAATCAGACATCTGTTCAACGGACGGTGAATTCGAGTGGTCTGAGTGCAGTATCGTCTGCCATAGGGACGATGAACAATGTGAATACCTATGATTTGAAGGCGACCATGCAGGCACATACGAGCCGATATGTACAGACGGTTCAATTCTATGGTTCGATTAAACTACCAGGCACTGTAACGATGAATGAAACCATTGGTGGCGCTAGTTATGCAATTTATCAAGATGGATCATTTGCATATCAAAGGGATGGAACGAAATGGACGCCTACGCAACCGATCACGAACTTAACGCCGTGGCAATCATTGGCACATGTTATTAGCACCAGTCCACCTAAAGTTGTGTATCAGTTGCCACAACAGACGGTTGTTACGTGGCTATGCAATGTATATCAATTTAAGGCCCCATCCAATGGTTCCGTATTTGGTGGACTTGGGACAAGTAGTTCTGTGACGAAGCAGACAGGTTCGCACGAGGCATTATACACGGTGTGGGTAGATACCACTGATGGGAAGTTACGCCAAGTAGAGGTACAATCCACGGTTGGTATTCCAGGATTAGGAACCACTGCTTTTGATGCGAAAGAACTGTATTTTGGTTTTAACAATCCAAGAACTAAGTTTAAGATTCCAATTGATCTGTTGTCACAAATTGAACGTCCGTAAGATGTAGTTGATTTATACGGGATGTGGGGGTTAGCTCTTTTAGAGTAGCATTTCAAAATTCGGTATGGTACAATTGCGTCTGGTATCAGGGTGGTCCGCTACTGAAAGGAACAGTATGAACATCTGGCGGGAGGAGGTTTTTTATGCATCCATTAGTTCATGAGATCGCATCTGAGCAGTTGCGCAGTGATCTTCCGAAGTTTCGTCCTGGCGACACCGTTCGCGTCCACGTGAAAGTGAAAGAAGGTTCACGTGAACGGATTCAGGTGTTTGAGGGAGTTGCCATTAAACGTCGCGGAACAGGAATCAGTGAAACGTTTACTGTTCGTAAAGTTTCTTACGGTGTAGGTGTGGAACGCGCATTTCCTTTTCACACACCAAAGATCGATAAACTTGAAGTTGTCCGTCGCGGTAAAGTTCGCCGTGCGAAATTGTACTATCTGCGCAATTTGCGTGGTAAGGCAGCTCGTATTAAGGAATTACTGTAGAGATATGGAACGAACCGAGGACTTGGAAGAGCCAAGTCCTCGCTTTTCTATTTGGAGGTTGCCGTGTGAGTATTCAATGGTTTCCGGGGCATATGGCGAAGGCTCGCAAAGAAGTTATGGCGCAGTTGAAGCTTGTTGACGTGGTGCTAGAAGTGGTCGATGCGAGGTTGCCAAATTCTAGCCGTAACCCGATGATGGAAGAATTGACAAAATCCAAACCTTCTGTTCGTGTGTTGGCCAAAGCGGACATGGCAGATGATTATATCACGCAACAGTACCTATCTCGTTTGAATGAATTTGAACAAGAGAAGGCTGTTGCGGTTAACATTCTTCGAGGTGAGGGGATTCCTATGGTTTTGCGGTCCGCTCGTGAAGTTACAAGGCCAGTCTTTGAAAAATTAGTAAAAAAAGGTATAAAACGCACCACGATTAGAGCGATGGTTCTCGGTATTCCGAATGTAGGGAAGTCTTCGCTGATCAATCGATTAGTTGGGAAAAAAGTGGTAAAGACAGGTGATCAACCTGGGATCACCCGACAGCAACAGTGGATTCGCGCGGGCAAGGAATTTGAGTTATTGGATACTCCTGGGATTCTTTGGCCTAAGTTTGATGATCCGGAAGTTGCGAGACGATTGGCTTGGTCAGGCGCGATTAAGTCGTCCATTTTACGTGTGGACGAGTTGGCGGTGGAGTTACTTTCCTTTTTGGCTGTGAACTATCCGAATGAGTTGAGTAAGCGATATGGGATAACGATGATAGACGCAGATCCTGAGACGTTGCTTCGACAGGTGGCACTTCATAGAGGTGCTTTGAATCAAGGTGGATCACCAAACTTGCTGCATGCGGCAGAGTTACTTTTACGTGATGTGCAAACCGGAATGGTCGGAAGAATTTCTTTCGATCGTGCGTAATGTGCGGGGATGGTGAACTAGAGAAATGATCTCCACAAGCAGGCGCACTGAGAAAATGATTCGGACGTGTTCTGAAGTATTTCAGTATGATCAAATGGCGCGAACTGAGTTTGGGTCCAACCTGTGTGGGATTGATGAAGCTGGACGAGGACCGTTAGCGGGACCTGTGGTGGCTGCAGCCGTCGTTTTGCCGGATAGATTACAAAGTGCCTGGATTTATGATTCGAAGCAATTAAAACCACAGGAAAGACAAGAAGCCTATAAACTGATTATTGAGCAGGCGCTGGGATATGGCATAGGGGTTATTGACCATGAATACATTGATCAGTACAATGTGTTGCAGGCGACCTATGAAGCCATGCGGATGGCGTTAAATCAAGTTGTTTCTCAGGGTACAACGATTGATATGGTGATGGTGGACGGGGCGATTATTCCTCATGTGCAGTATTCTCAACGCAAAGTAATTCACGGTGATCGTTTGAGTCAATCGATTGGTGCTGCTTCGATCCTTGCGAAGGTGACTCGTGATCGCATCATGCTAGATTATGCACAAATTTATCCTGAATATGGATTTGAACGCCATATGGGGTATGGCACACCTGAACATTTACTGGCATTAGATAGATTTAAGCCAAGCCCGATTCACCGCTTGACGTTTGCGCCTGTAAAAGCGGCCATGAAAGTGAAAGATGTGTATGTCGAATCAGATGATCGGCGTATGACAGCAGGTAGGTACGCAGAAGGTCTGGCCGTTTCTGAACTTGAAAGTAAAGGATATGAATTGTTAGAACGCAATTGGAGAACAAATTTTGGTGAAATCGATGCGATTATGCGAGATGGGGATACACTTGTCTTTATCGAAGTACGTTCGCGAACAGGACTGGACTCGGATCATAATTTTTCATTGGCTGGGGAATCCATTCACGTTTTAAAACGGGCCAAAGTAAAACGTCTGGCCTCTGCCTATTTACAACATGTGTTCAGAGTGACTGATGTGCGTTTTGATGTTGTAGTTGTGTCGTTTACGAGGGGTTGCGGGAATTATCGCACGGAACATTATATGGATGCATTCTAATGTATGCGCAAAAGGGGAGTTAACTCATGCAGTGGCTGTTTTTAGTCATCGGATTGATTGTTGGGCTAGTCGGAGGATTTTTTCTGGCAGCATGGTATTTACGTCGTAGTATGGCAAATATGGATTGGGAAGATAAAGACATCGCTCAAATGGCGAAGCGGATGGGGATGAATTTGAATCCTCGCCAAATGCAACTCGTGAAACAGCAGATGAAGAAAGCGAGTGCAAAACCGGCTCCGTTGTTTGGTGGTTTAAAAAAGAAAACACAAAAGACACCTCAGACGAAAAAGCGTTAGGAATCTTTTTTTACTAAAAGGGGAGAAATTCAGGACAGTAAATCTAACTATGTTATGAAAGCGCATGAAGAATACTCGGAATGCGCTTTTTGGTGTACTCATATCCGAGTTCGGCTACGGTCGTGAGACGTGGAAAGTCCAGAGCTCCGATTGGTCCTACCGGAGGAGTCAAAAATAGATCTGCTTCTAAGGCACTCAGTGCAGCATGACGTGCCAAACTGATATTGACGACTTGTTGTGCTAAATTCCGCACTTTTAACATGAGTTTCCCACGTAGGCGTAAAAATGGTGTGATGGTGTCAACTGCGATGACGAGATCCGCTCCGAGGGCGCGTACGGGACGTACTGGACAATTATCAACAAGACCGCCATCTGCAAGGATCATATCGCCAACTTCAATTGGTTGAAAGACAAAGGGGATACTAATACTGGCCCGAATGGCTTTTGCAAGTGAAATTTCCCCGATCGTCTCCCATAATGGAAACTGAAATTCATCATCAACGCTATGAATAGTTGGTGCAACGCAAGTGCTAGAAGAGAAGACGACCTCCCGACCGGTTTGTAGATTCGTCGCAACAATGGCGAGTGGGGTTTGAATATCACAAATCGATCTTTCTGCAACAGCACTTTTGATAAATTGATAAAGACGATCACCACGAAGTAATCCTCCGGGATACTGTCGTTTTAACATACGCGGCAGTAATGCAAAATCAATATCGATATGTCGGCGTGTTAAGGTGGGTAAAAGTCTCAGCATGTCTGATGTTGACATGCCTGAGGCATAGAGTCCAGCGACCATTGCCCCACTACTTGTTCCGCCGATCATATCAATTGGAATTTGCGCTTCTTCTAATGCGCGTAATACGCCAATGTGTGCTCCGCCAGAGGCTCCTCCTCCAGCAAGGGCTAACCCGACTTTCATCGCACCGCTCCTCATTTGTTCCAGTATATCCTATTTTGATAATGCACGTATAGACAAATCATGTCCCTTCTTCCACCTTTGATTCGCATGCATAACTAGTTACGTTTGCTCTAAATGCGTACCGGAATTTTATCTGGATGTTGTAAATGCGCGATACTGCAGCGCTTCAGCAACATGGTGAACTAATATTTGATCACTTAGTTCGGCATCAGCTATAGAACGGGATACATCAGCAATTTTTATTAAACTGCGAGACGACAAATGTAATCGATCTGCTGACTGGATGAGTAAATCGACACCAGGTGAAGTGAAGGAGAGGGAGTCTAAACGCTCTATCGGTGTGCGCTGAACAGTCGATCCCTGTAATATATTTTGGGTGAGAGCGATTCTTTCTGTTCGAAATTGTTTGGCGCGTATCACCTTTTCTAACACGTTTGAAGACGACTCATTAGATATATTACGATTTCTCCACTCTGATGAAGGGGTTGGTGTGATCCATACGGTCATGTCAATTCGATCAAGAAGTGGTCCGGAAACCTTTGCTCGATAGCGATCAATGTCTCGTAAACTACATCTGCAATGGTGAACTTCTGAAACGAATCCGTGGTATCCGCAAGGACAAGGATTCATTGCGGCAATCAAATTAAATTTAGAGGGAAACGTGGCTGCATAGGTGGAGCGACTGATTGTGATTTTCCCAGTTTCTAAAGGTTGGCGTAGGCCTTCTAGGAGTCCGTCCGACGAAAAGAATTTTATCTCATAAATAGAATATACAAGGGTCCACAATGATGTTTGTCGAATCAGTATGAGATAGATTCGAATGGACGGACGGTGAAGAAATTGGCGAAGT
>JAKACV010000052.1 GCA_021821085.1 Bacillota bacterium
CCCCTAATGCATTACGTCACTGACAATGAAATTGCGCAACTGACCAATCTGCTCAATGTCAACAACCACTTCATCCCCCACCTGCAAATACATCGCATCCCGCATGCCAGCAGCCACCCCACTTGGCGTTCCTGTGGCAATAACATCTCCTGGTTCGAGCGTCATGATACCTGAGATGAATTCAATTAAAAAAGGGAGATCAAAGATCATTTGCCGGGTATTCGCTTGTTGCCTAACTTCTCCATTGACATAGCAACGAATGTCAAGATTCTGTGGGTCCAATATCTCGTCTTTCGTGACAAGTGCTGGCCCAAAAGGTCCGCTGCCATCAAAGGTTTTACCTTGTAGCCACTGAGAAGTACGCATCTGATAATCGCGTACAGACAAATCATTGAAACAGCTATACCCTGCTATATATTCATATGCAACTTCTCTCCGAATCCTTCTCCCAGTTTTCCCAATGATCACAGCCAACTCCGCTTCATAATCCAATTGATTCGACTGTATAGGTTTCATCACTTTTGCATCTGGATCACTGATCACATTAGCAAACTTCGCAAAAATAATGGGTGTAATTGGAAGCTCAGAATGCATTTCTACAGCATGATCACGATAATTTTTGCCTACACACACAATTTTTCCAGGTCGTAGCAATGGAGCACGTAATTGAATATCTGCGGCGGACAGGAGATATTCAGTCTGAATGTCTTGCTCCTGCTCATTCACAGAGCCCATCAGCGATCGTACAAAATCAAGTCCTTGCTCCCCCTGCTGCAAAAACGCTTTCAAGTCTCCTGCCACCGCTGCAGCGTATGCAGATAGTTGCATTTCACTGGTCAGATGACCATACGCTCTGGTTGCCGCTGCGATGTCCACCACCTTCGTACCTCTTTCTACCCCGATCTTCGTTTTCCCATCATGTTCAAACGTAATCAGTCTCACACGTATCCCTCCCAATGTTATCTTTCCCCGTAGTCAAGTTCTATTAGGGGCCTCATTTCACACTCCATTTACGATTAAACATGTAGCTTACTCCCACCAATACTGCAATAACCAGTGATCCAACTATTAGCCACACAGTCATTCCGTGAGCGATACCCAAAAAAAGTAATGCAGTACCCGCATAATAAGGTGCCATTGAAACAATTGCAGTCCATAAGTACGGGTAAAAACGAATACCGGGAAATAACCCAGCCGCATAATTGATGATGACAGCAGGAATTGGAAGTAACCGCGCAATTAACAATCCCATCGTGCCACGTTTTCGTACCCACTCCTCAATCTGATAGCGCCATGTGTCTCGTATCACGCCAATAATCATCGGCTGAAACAAGGAACGCGCGAGGAGAAAGATCGCCATGGCACCAAGAGTAGATCCTATCCACGCAAAAAGAAGTCCATAAAGAACCCCGTATACTTTTAAAAAAATAACTAACAAACCCTCGGACGGAATGGGTGTCATACAAACTGCACCCATCAAAAGAATCCCAATGATAATGCCAAAGATACCAAAAGACCTGATCACGAGAGTGACTGCACCGTGTTGATCCATGTAAAAGAAAAACACAATCATAAGGAATGCGATGCCAATTAGCAGACGCATAATCCAAGATCGTGGTATCTTATACGTCGTTCGAACACTTGTGAGTTGTTTTCGCACGCGTTCATTGAACCTCCGCCATTTTACATCATGTCTCTCAATTAGTTTAGACGATGAAATGGCAAAGGATGTTCAAAACACATCACTTATCTATGGGTAGCAACCGGCTTTTTAGCACGCACGCTCTTACTTTGCATCGAAACATTGTGAAAGGGAAAAGTTTGCAGTGTCAAATAACTGAGAACCATGAATAGAATCATTAAAAGTGATACATGCAATAAATCTGCGTTTAAATTCAGATGACTAAGAACAACCCACGCCCCACTCAGTATTTGCAGAATAATCATCACAAACAACGTTTGTGATCCAGCATATAAGTCGCGACGCTCTTCTTTCATACGACGCAGAGAAATAAGTAACCATAAACTAAGGAACGCAAATCCCACAGCTACAAGCCGATGCGAAAATACTAGGCCCACGTTCCCCGAAAACCCTGGGAACACTTCTCCGTTACAAAGTGGCCACCCTGAACATGCGGTGCCTGCATTGTGAAAAGCCACGTCAGACCCTAGATATATGGCACCAAACATATACACCCATGTCCAGCGTATGAGATGAAGCAAAGTCTTTGGCAATGGTTGATTGCGGTAAAATAGTCCTGCATTTTCCCCGCAGACATGACGATCATATTGAAACAAAAAGATGGTGAGCAACCCAACTCCCCCCATGGCCAATAAACCAAAACCTAAATGGAGAGCTAAAACTTCCGGTGGATTGACAAATACTACGGCGAGGGCACCTAGTGCAGACTGTATGACAATAAATCCAACAGCCAGCCAAGAAAATATGCGAACTTCCCGAAAATGGCGGTACTTAGCGAGTGCCCAGACTACAAAAATGACAGCGATAATGGCAAAAAAACCAACTAGAAAACGGTGCATAAATTCAATAATGACATGAGTATTATCGAGAGACGGAAGAACCTGCCCGTTGCACAAAGGCCAATCCGGACCACATCCTTCAGCAGAATTCGTCTGCGTATCGAGAAATCCAATAAAATTAATGATAAACATTCCGATAGAACTAAACACGCCAAACCACTTTAGATAACGCGCCGGTTTTACTTTTCCATCGGATAATTGAACATGGTTCAACTATCTGCACCTCCATTTCACTTCCTATGCTACATTACAGATTACCAGATGATCCAACAGGACACTAGTATAAAAGGTAGACAATCCATGACAATATATACACTTTCTTTGGTATAATAAAAGCATGGTACTCTTAATTTGAAGTGAGAAATACTTTTCAATACAATCACATCATGTATTCATAGGTCTCTGTCGAATTGCTGAACATTCGTTGTCCCCAGACAGCAAAGGTGCACGTCCGCAACAAAAGAACAGATAAAGAATACACATTGGAGGATTATACATGACTGATGTAAAAATTACTGTACGTGACAAAGGTTCCTATCTTGTCACCGGAAACGTTCAGCTCGTTGATGCAGAAGGAAATCTATTTGAAACTAAAGAGCAGTTCTCACTTTGTCGTTGTGGTCTTTCAGAAAAGAAACCATTTTGTGATGGTGCACACCGCGGTCAATTTGAAGATTGTGTACGTGCCTCTAAAGTACTTTAGGATAATTTACCAACAAAAAAGACAGGGTTATCTACCGAGGCCACTGAAAAACTTGTGGTTTTAACGGAAACAGCTAAAAAGACGTGGCAAAAGACGACCTGCATTCCATCTTTTTGGAGTACAGGTCGTCTTTTCGCTGTCTAATTTGGCAGGTAGGGACGCTTTCTTACTTGCACAGTTTTAATATTCGCTTTAAATGGGGGCAAACGCCTCTACACAGCAGACCCATTATGCGTAGAATATGTCATGCGTTAAAAAAGGGGAGATTGAACATGGGTGCTTTTGGCGGATATACTCGTTGGGCAGTCGTATTTCTAATCATTTTTGTCTTGTTTATCCTTCTGGTTCCAGGTGCAGTCGGTGTAAATACGACTGGTGCTGGCTACCCAGCGATGTAATCGAGTAAGCGCGCTTTGGCAAATTACCAAAGCGCGCTTTTGCGTACTTCGCCCGTTACATTGTACTTAGAGCTAAATTATAGTGCACACGACCAATTGCTTTAGCTAATAACGGAGCAATCGGCAACACTTTGATTGCCATTTTTTGTAATTCAGGACGAAGTGGAAGCGTATCAGTCACAAGAACCTTATAAATTGCCGGATGCTGTAATCTCTCTTCAGCCGGCAACGAAAAGATTCCATGCGTGGCACAAAGAATTGCCGGATTTGCGCCTAGAGCGACCAGATTGTCAACGACTTGAGAAATCGTGCCGCCAGTGTCGATAATATCTTCAATAACCACCGGCGTCTTTCCTTTCACATCTCCAATGAGATGCGTAATGATCGCTTCATTGTGGCGAGGACGCCCTTTATGCATAATCGCCATTGGCAAGTCAAGCATTGCCGCGAATTTTTCTGCCGTTTTAGCTCGACCCGCATCCGGAGAAACAACAACTGCATCAGATAAATCCAATTCATGCACTTCTTCTGCTAAAATGGAGAGTGCAGTCAAATGATCTACTGGAATATCAAAAAAACCCTGAATAGCTGGGGCATGCAGATCAACCGTAATCACTCGATGTGCACCTACTTTAGTTACTAAGTCAGCTACCACTTTTGCAGATATAGGTTCCCTCGCAACGCCTTGCTTCTCTTGTCGGCCATATCCGAAATATGGAATAATCACATTAATTCGTCCGGCTGAACTCCGTTTCAAAGCATCAATCATAAGCAATAATTCCATCAGATGATCATTAATAGGCGGGGAAAAAGTTTGCAACAAATATACATCCACACCTCTTACACTATCAGGGAATTGAGCATATAACTCGCCACTACGAAATTTGGAAAGATGGACCTGACCCAGTTCAATGCCAAGATGCTGCGCCACTTGTCGGGCCAATTCGGGATAAGATGACCCCGCATACAGGCGAAACGTGTTGGCCACACGTCCTTCAATCATGTCAGATACACACCTCTCAGTTAGAATACGTTTACATCTTAACTTTACCATCTACTTCTGCCAATGTGAACGACTAGATTCACTAAATTGCTTCCATATTTCTAACGAATTATTCACAGTTACACCACCGCAAAGCGAACCGTTACCGTTGTCCCAACACCAACTTCGCTGATGATATTCCACTTGCCTTGCATAGACAGGACAATCCGTTTTGCAATGGCAAGTCCCAACCCAGAAGACATGTCCATCGATGTTTCCACCTCATTCGAGCCTCTAAGATCTGTTCGTGTTCGTGAAAATTCACCACGCACAAACCGATCTGTAATCCGCGGCAAGAGATTTTCCGCAATTCCTATCCCAGTATCCTTTACACTAATTTCTACGTAATGCCCACGCACTGCCATGTGCAAAGAGACAGAACCACGTTCCGTATATTTATATGCATTATCTAAAAGTATAAAGAGTAACTGACGAATCCGACCAGCATCACCCATGATATTTATTGAATGTATAATTTCAACTAAAAACCCCAACCCTTTTTGTGTAAATAATGGCTCATATAGGTCTATCACTTCTACACACACATCACCTATGACCACCCGTTCATTGTCACTTGTGGCTACGCCAGCGTCCATCCGCGCTAAGTCAAGAAGATCCTCAACTAATTTTCGCATCCGTTTGGTTTCCTTATATATAGGTTCAATATCATGCAAAATATTTTGATTTTCACTATCAACATGCCGAAGTAATAATTCCAAGTGCGTTTGTAGAACGGATAGAGGGGTTCGCAATTCATGTGAAACATCCGCCACAAACTCTTGCTCCCGTAAGCGGGCGGCCATGAGAGGTCGCAACGTCCATCTTCCCAGTGCATAAGCACCTAGCACACTTAACAATAAACCGAGAGCGCCACCAATCACAAATAATACTGCAAGACGACGCAAGACACCTTCCTCTGGACCAATATCATCCAATACTTGAACCAACATAGTTGATCCATAGATCTGATATTGTCCGACGAGCATTTGAAAATGCTCTCCCCCAAAATACAACTGACGATATTGCGTTATAGAATATGGATTACCCACTGTAGGGGTTAGTGTATGAAGGAGGTGTTTTGAATTCATCACCGCTTTAATCAAACGGTATGTATTCCCGTCCTTTTGCCAAACAGCATAGAGAACATCTGCATCGGTAATTGGCACGTTTTTAGGTGTGAAGCGCTCTCCTTGATAAGCTTGATCTGCAACTTGTTCTGCAAAAAAAGCAAGGCGAGCATGTTCTGCATGAAAAGTCTCTTCTTGTAGAACAAAATAGACGAATGTAGATAGCGCACTCCAAATTAAGGAGAGTACAATCATATTCACCACACCCAAGCGCAGGCGTTGACGCCGCATTAATCCCTTGTCTGCAACCGATAACCGATTCCGCGAACGGTCTGAATCAAGGGACATTCGTCACCCTCCAATCGTTTGCGTAACTTTGAAACATACGTCTCAAGTGTATTTTCCAACACATCGGCTTCATATCCCCATAATCGATCCATTATCTGTTCACGCGTCAAAACTTGTCTCGGATGACGCAAAAACAATTCCAGTAGAGCAGCCTCTTTTGGCGATAATACCTGAGTAACCCCTTCCCTTATAAACTCACGTGCACGACGATTGTATGAGAACCCATCTACTGTCAACAAATCAACATCAGCACCAATTTTATCATAACGTCGCAACAATGCACGAATTCGAGCAAGTAATTCCGTTGTCGCAAATGGCTTTACAAGATAGTCATCAGCCCCATTGTCAAGTCCCTTTACTCGATCCGCCACCTGATCGCGAGCCGTCAAAACAAGTACAGGCGTGCCATTACGCTTACTGCGCAACTGACGTAAAAGTTCAAGTCCATTTATTCCTGGGATCATGATATCAAGAATGAGTGCATCGTACAGCCCGCTTAACGCCAAATGCAACCCAGTTTCCCCATCTGCGGTATGTAAAACGTCATATTCCTCTTCACGCAGCAACTTTCCAATCGCTTGTGCAAGAGCCAAATCATCTTCAATCAATAGCAGCTTTAACATGCTTATACCTCCACGACTAAAGTTCACAAACGTTGCTTATCTAAACCTGAAGTATTTCGGTAAAGTTCCCAACTGCCATACTGATACGATCGTCATGATCTCCTCGTTCAGCATGATACCAGTTGATTATTAAAAAATACTGGCGCTTTTCCTATCATGCTGATTCAATTTTCCACTATACTAACTGTAGTCCCATATCATTACCAGGAGCTGTTTATGGATATCAACCAATATACACACCCTGCAATCACTGCTGAAGAAAACAGTCCTCGGCTGACACGCACGCTGACTATCCTACTTGCCATCGGTTCTGCAGTAGCAGTGGCTAACTTGTATTACTGTCAACCGCTACTCGTTCTCATGGGTAAGACATTTCACGAAACTTCAACGCAGATAGGATTTGTCCCCACTTTAACACAACTTGGTTATGCAGCAGGGTTATTGCTATTAACACCGCTCGGCGATATTTGGCCAAAACGTATGCTCATTGTTACCTTGAGCATTTTAACCGCAATTGCCCTCGTTGCTGTTGCCGTCGCGCCAACGACGATATGGGTAGAGATCGCCAGTTTTTTTGTCGGAATGATAACCATTGTCCCACAAATCATCATTCCGCTTGCAGTAGATCTTGCGGATGAGGAGACGCGTGGGCAAGTTGTTGGTACTGTGATGGGAGGATTGCTTCTAGGCGTTCTTGCCGCTCGAACGGTTAGCGGTGCAATTGGTCAATTATTCGGGTGGCGCGCCGTTTACGTGATCGCAGCGATTCTCATGATCGGCCTTGCAGTCACCATGCGACTTACTCTGCCACATCTCATACCAAAGAATAAACTTTCCTATGGCGGTTTACTCATATCATTGATCAATCTCGTTCGGGAGCAACCATTGCTTCGTCAATCAAGTGCCATTGGAGGCGCGATGTTTGGAGCCTTTAGCGTATTATGGACGGTTCTCGCCTTTCGACTAGCACAGAGCCCATATGATTTTGGCAGCGCGATCGTCGGATTATTTGGGTTAGTAGGAATCGCCGGTGCCCTCATTGCTCCCATTGCAGGGCGAATTGCTGATCGACGCGGGCCAACATTTATGATTGGCATCGGAATAGCAATTACGTTCCTTTCATACGTAATCATGGTACTTGGCGACAGAATACTACTGTTATTGATTCTTGGTGTAATACTTCTGGATTTTGGCGTGCAAGCCACTCAAATTTCCAATCAAGCACGCATCTACTCACTTGTCCCTGCCGCGCGCAGTCGCATCAATAGCGTCTACATGGTCGCATATTTCCTAGGAGGATCACTCGGATCCTTTCTTGCAACTTTGACTTACGGCGCGTGGCAATGGATAGGAGCATGTGGTACAGCCTTTGCTTTTGTCTTCATGGCTTTTATCGCTCATCGAACAAGAGTGTAAGAAATGGAATGCTCTTCAGTTACCTCATTACTCCTCGGTACATTAAATAAAGAATAAACACAGTCCAAACTAAAGTAGATAGAGGCGCAAGTGCTTGAAATGATAAATGTTTCGTTTTATGGTGAAACACCCGCATGGCGACCCAAGTCCCAAGCCCTCCCCCACAAATGGACAGTCCTAGTAGCGTTCGCTCCCGAATCCGACGCTTTCGACGCTGCTTGGATCTTTTTTTATCGATACGCATTAATAAAAAAGACCATACATTCACAATGAATAAATAGAAAAAAATGATTTTAGTTGACGTCACGTAAAAGCACTCCCGAACGTGTGTTTGAATTTCTATTGTAATAATGTTATATTTATTCTAGTAAGAACTGGATGAAAGGAGTTTCCATCCCATGCGCCAAAGTGCACAGGAAAAACAAGAGGATATCTTAACTTTTATTAAATACGCCGTGGCTACACGTGGCTATCCTCCATCTGTACGCGAGATCGGCGACGCTGTCGGATTGGCAAGTACTTCAACAGTACATAGTCATCTAGAAAAACTAGAACAACGCGGATTGATTCGGCGGGATCCAACGAAACCACGAGCGATCGAGATCATAGGAAAACAGCATCGTCAGCATGCGTCCATGATTCCTATTGTCGGGAAAGTAACTGCAGGTATTCCGATCACAGCCATTCAGCACGTGGAAGAATATATCCCAGTTCCCCCTTCAATCAAAAATCAGGACAACTTATTTGCCTTGCGCGTGGTTGGAGATAGCATGATCGAAGCGGGAATATTAAGTGGAGACATTGTCTATGTACATCGCCAACCAACTGCGCAAAACGGCGATATTGTAGTTGCGCTAACGGAGGAAGATGAGGCCACAGTAAAACGCTTTTTTAAGGAAGGACAACATATCCGATTACAACCAGAGAATAAGACAATGGCACCACTTATTTATTCGAGCGTCACAATCGCCGGTAAAGTGGTCGGACTGTGGCGCACAATGTCTTAAACTCCCCTGCTTATTTTGTAGATCATGAGATTTAATACATAGAAAGATATTGTTCTTGTTCCCAGGGATGTACAGCGGTTCGGAACATATCCCATTCGATCATTTTGGCCTCATAAAAATGTGAGTAAGCATGTTCACCCAATGCTTCACGCATGACTTCATCATTTGCAAGGGCCTCTAGCGCATCTTTCAATGAAGCAGGGAGACTTTGGATGCCTGCACGTAACCTCTCCATCTCGTTCATGACGTATATATTTCGATTTACAGCGTGTGGTAAAGTCAAGTTTCGTTCAATCCCATCTAATCCTGCATATAACATAAGAGCAAGAGCTAAATAAGGATTGGTAGATGGATCAGGGCTGCGCACTTCAATGCGTGTTCCGAGACCACGTGAAGCTGGGATACGGACAAGAGGGCTACGATTCTTCCCTGACCAAGCGATGTAACATGGCGCTTCATAACCTGGAACAAGCCGTTTATAGGAATTAATAATCGGATTCATGATCGCAGTAAAGCCAGACGCATGCTGCATAATGCCTGCCAAGTATTGTTTTGCTACCTGACTTATACCGATCTCATCATTTTCATCATAAAATGCATTCTCTGCACCCCGAAACAGCGATTGATGGCAATGCATACCAGATCCATTTATACCGTATATGGGCTTTGGCATAAACGTGGCATGCAAGCCAAACTGACGTGCCACTGTTTTGACCACTAACTTAAATGTCATGATATTGTCTGCAGCAACTAATGCACTAGCATATCTAAAATCAATTTCATGTTGTCCTGGAGCCACTTCATGATGAGACGCTTCAATTTCAAATCCCATTCCTTCGAGTACCAAGACAATCTCACGCCGACAATTTTCTCCAAGGTCCACTGGTGCGAGGTCAAAGTAACCACCTTGATCGTTCATTTCAGTGGTTGGATTTCCCTTATCATCAATCTTAAATAGAAAAAATTCCGGTTCAGGTCCAACGTTCATTGTCGTAAAACCTAATTGATCAGCCTTGTGTAACGCTCGTTTCAAAATACCACGTGGATCCCCTGCAAATGGAGTCCCGTCAGCATTGTGAATATCACAGATTAATCTTGCCACTTTACCTTGTTCCCCATGCCATGGAAATACCAGCCACGTAGATAGATCAGGATACAAATACATGTCTGATTCTTCGATTCGTACAAATCCTTCAATCGAAGATCCATCAAACATAACGCGATTTTCTAATGCTTTACTGAGCTGGCTGATAGGCACTTCTACATTCTTTATGATTCCTAATAGATCTGTAAATTGAAGGCGCAAATAACGAACGTCTTGTTCTCTTGCCAATTCAATGATGTCTGCTTTTGTGTAGTCTTTGCGCATCATGTATCTCCCCCTCTTTTATCTAGCTAGGTGATTTAGCGCCCACCGCTTTTGAAGAATCGAGACAACTCCCCTTGAATCATCGAGACAGGGTTTCCCCTTTGTCCAGCACGTTCCGACAATTCTTGCAAAAGCAACCCATGCAAGTCACTTTCAGAGAGTTCAGCTCGAACTTCTTCTGCAGCCGCCTGCATCGCGGGGGTGTAATCGGTTTCAGTCATTGGTTGTCCAATCATCGCCTTGATTCCTGCAATATTTAACCCCTTATCAATTAAACTTTTAATCTCTAACAAACGTTCTACATCATTAAATGAAAATAAACGTTGATTCCCATGTGTACGTTCTGGATAAATCAGTGCATGTTGTTCATAATAGCGGATCTGCCGCGCAGTCAGATCAGTCAAGCGTTGCACGATCCCTATGGGAAACAAAGCAAGCTTACGTCGCATGGCATCATCCATCGATAAATCCTCCCCCAAAATCAGTCATTCACCACTTGCCTTCTCCTACTTTTCTCTATAGAAGCAAGCGCTCAGATCGTAGCATACCTTCCATCCTACGTCAATAAAATGTTGACACTACTTGTGAAGCTAATGTCATTTTATGATGAATTCAGTTATATGCAGCATGTCTATATCCCAGTTGTGATCTGATCATATCTGTTGAGCATGAGGTAACAAGTCCATTTTACTAAGCGCCTGAATAACAGCTAGCTTTACATGGGAAAAAGTAAGTCCACCTTGCAAATATGCGATATAGGGGGCACGAATCGGTCCATCTGCTGACAATTCGATAGAAGCTCCTTGAATAAATGTCCCTGCCGCCATAATGATATGGTCTTGATATCCAGGCATAGCCCATGGTTCAGGCAAAACATGTGCATCAATCGGTGATGCTTGTTGAATGGCTTGACAAAATTGCACCATCCGTTCAGGAGAACCCAGTTTGACTCTCAGCACAAGATCGTCATGAGACTCCTCTGGCAATGGGGCGCATTCCATACCCACCGAAGAAAATGCAGAGGCTGCGAACATATTTCCTTTTAGTGCTTGCCCAACTACATGTGGAGCCAAAAACAACCCCTGAAAGAACAGCCGGTATTGTTCAAACGATCCCATTTCCGCCCCTATACCGGGTGCAGTTAAGCGATACGATGCGAGTGACACAGCAGCCTCTGTTCCTACAAGATAACCTCCCGTTGGCGCCAAACCACCACCTGGATTTTTAATGAGCGACCCAACTACAAGATCTGCTCCTACTTCACAAGGTTCAATCGTATCCGTGAATTCTCCATAACAGTTGTCAACCACGACAAGCACATGAGGATGATGTCGCTTAATCAGAGTAATCGCAGCGCCAATCTCACTCACGGAAAGAGCTCGTCTCCAAGCATAACCAGGGGAACGCTGAAACGCGACTACTTTCGTACTCCCATCGATACTCTTTAACACCGTAGCCACATCAATAGACCCATCGTCGAAAAGCTCAACTTTATGATATGAAATTCCAAATTCATACAATGTTCCTTCTCTCGCCTGTTCCTGTCCTGAACCCCCAATGACTGTCTGCAGTGTATCATACGGGTCACCTGTCGCATAAAGCAATGTATCTCCTGGACGCAAGAGACCAAAATAGGCGATCGCTAATGCGTGGGTTCCAGAAGCAATACTTGCACGAACAATAGCCGCCTCTCCCCCAAACACAGAAGCATATACTGCTTCTAACTGATCTCTCCCACGATCTCCAAGACCATAACCTGTCGAACCAAATAAATCACTACTCGTTACTCTTGCTCTAGCAAATGCTCGCAGAACTTTTTCTTGATTTCGATCAATCAACCGTTCAATTTGCGCTAAAAAAGGACGAATCTTTTCCTCTATTGATTCAATCAATGCCCACTGAACTTCATCCATCACCACTTATCCTCCAGTAAAGATCCATCCTGCATAACAAAGCCTGAAAAATGCCGCATCTCTCTCTCATCCACATGAACATCAACAAGGAGGTGATCGCTTTCTTCGCGCAGTTGATTGACCTCACCTAATTGATAGGCATCAGCTAATATATCGCTGCGATGAGATGGAATGCGCAAATGAAGCGCTATGCGTTTCCCGATGATTTTGTCAACCGTATCCAGAATCTCTGCAAGTGTCTCTTGTTGCAGAACAGATCCTCGAATGACTTGATCTGCCGTAACATCATTGAATACATCATGTTGATGGGGGCCGATAACATCCATTTTATTGAATACACTAATCAATGGAGCCTTTGTATGTAATAATCCGTGCACTACTTCGTACACAGTCTCCATTTCTTCCATTTTAAACGGAGAAGAAGAGTCAATCACATGAATTAGAACATCCGCGTCAGTAGCCTCTTCTAATGTGGCCCGAAACGCATTGATCAAATGGTGTGGCAAATCCCGAATAAATCCGACGGTATCTGTCACGACGAAGGTCCGACCTGCATACATGATGCGTCGAGATGCCGGATCAAGTGTATCAAACAAGCGATTCTGTCCCTCTTGCAAACGTTTTTCTCCAAATCGCTTCGCTAAATACGATAACAACGTCGTCTTACCAGCATTAGTGTAACCAACCAACCCAATCGTATAGACACCTTGACGCTGACGTCTACGGCGCAACTCAGATCGTCTTTCTCCCGCTTGAGAAACGATGCGCCGCAACTTTGTCATTTCGCGCCGAATCGTTCGGCGATCTACCTGGAGCTTCGTCTCCCCTGGTCCTCTTGTTCCAATGCCGCCCCCAAGACGTGATAAGGCAATCCCTTGTCCCGTGAGACGCGGCAACATATAGGAGAACTCCGCCAAACGGACTTGTGCCTTCCCTTCAAAACTTTTTGCACGATGAGCAAAAATATCTAAAATCAATTGGGTCCGATCCATCACTCGAATAGAACAGCTGTCTTCAATATTACGCAATTGACTGCCAGACAGTTCCACGCTAAATAGGATGAGTGTAGCCGATGCTGTAGCCGCCACATGTGCCAGTTCAGTTAGCTTACCTTTCCCAATTTTTGTTCTCGCATGCTCTTCCGAGAGTGTTTGCTCCATTTCCCCAACAATCAAAACGCCCACATTATGTGCGAGATTCCGCAATTCCTCACGCATATGTGATCGCTTGACTTCAGACTCCTCAGGACGAAATACATGAACTAAAATCGCGTGCGAAGGTTCGTCATCTCCTGTTGTTTCGTAAAATTTCAGTTTAATACCCCCCTCATCCAAAATGGATAAGAATAGTTTACCATATTTGTCCTTTCTAACACATGTTTCAAGGGTGTTAGACCCTGATCCATTTTTGCCGATACAAATAAGGGTTTATCCTGCCGTAAGGTTAGATGCGAACGGTGCTGCCGCCGCATTGACAAGAGATCCGCTTTATTAGCGACAAGAACATACGGCACTCGCCGCGCTCGGGCAAATGACTTGATTTGCGTATCAATCAAGGACAGTTTTTCCGTAACTAACGTTGACGCATCCACAACATGAAGCACTAAGTCGCAGGAAACAAATAGATCAAGTGTACGCGCCATTTGTCTACGCCTATATAACCCGTCATCAAATTTTTCAGACAAGCCGACAGAATCGTATAAAATCGCGGGTTGACCCATTTCCTGACTCATCCCTATACCAATTGTCTGCACATCTACAATGCGCGGATTGGTTCCATCAATAATGGAGTGAATAGCTTCGTTGACCCCAATTACTTGTTGTAAATGGGGGTCAGAATCCAATTCACGCAAGACAAATACGGACTTCATCCCACACAGTTGCGCAAGCCGAAAGCTAAGCAAAGTCTTCCCAACATTGTGCTGACCGATCACCAAACAATGATTCATGGTCTGTTTCCCCCCGAAAATCTGCCGCAACAAGAGTCATAAGTTCTCGCCGTGTTGGTTCACTTTGCTCCATAACCCGAACCGCCTGTCTACGGACAGCACGTTCCACGATATTGCGAACCGTACGTGCGTTACTAAAATCTTCACGTACTTGCTCCCGACGAAGTTGCTGACG
Source organism: Bacillota bacterium (assembly GCA_021821085.1). Classification (GTDB taxonomy): domain Bacteria; phylum Bacillota; class Bacilli; order Alicyclobacillales; family SLC66; genus Sulfoacidibacillus. Next base: position 14,551 of record JAKACV010000052.1, read on the forward strand.
TAAACTAAGTGTTGCATCAGGCGCCAAATGATATTGTCGCTCTCTCACCATCACAGCTGCAATCTGTAGCAACTCGTGCTCTGAGTAATCCGGAAAAAAAACATGAAGCGGAAAGCGAGAAGAAAGCCCAGGATTGAGAGACAAGAAATACTTCATCTCTCGTTCATACCCTGCGAGAATCACGACAAGATCATGATTGCGATCCTCCATCCCCTTAACTAGGGTATCAATGGCTTCACGACCAAAATCTTTTTCTCCACCACGCGCAATCGCATATGCCTCATCGACAAATAAGATACCTCCCATCGCGCGTTCCAAGAGTGCTCGTGTCTTTTGTGCAGTATGTCCGATATATTCACCCACCAAATCAGCTCGTTCAACCTCGATCACGTGGCCTTCTGACAAGATGCCAAGAGACCGTAGAATCGGACCGAGTAAGCGTGCCACTGTCGTCTTCCCTGTACCAGGCCGCCCCGAGAAAATCATATGCAGCACAGTTTTATTGAGTTTTAATCCCGCTTGGCTTCGCAATGACTGTACAGCAAGGTATGCATACAATTCATCAATCGATTGTTTTACCCCAGATAGTCCAATTAAATCGTGCAAAGGGGCTAACAGCTGTTGCTTAGTTAAAACAGGATCTACAGTGTTCATTTTTGACATGGGTTCCAACGTTTCAACTACAGATGCTGGATTTTGAATGGTGCGCTGAAATCGCCCTTCGTATACTTGCCGCAATTGCTCAAGCGACGTCGACAAACTTAACTTTCCGCGTGAGAACCCATCGATAATAGTTTCCGTTTTTGTAACATCAAACGGCGAACGTCTCCATTGCAAAGTTATCACCCGCTTAACCGGAGTGATGGTAGTATACGCGCACATGCGCTATTAGGTGAATGCCTAGTTTCGTCTCATGACGACACTGCCAGAAAGAATGATCACACCGCCAATCACCGTCATAAGAGTCACGTCGCGTCCAAACCAAATCCACTGCAAGAGCGCCGCAAAAATCGCCTGAGGATAAAATGTAAGTGCAGCTGAAACCGCCCCCGGAACCCGCGCTAATCCATAGCCATAAAGAATGTACGCAATCGTACTTACGAAGAGAATAATAAACAGTAAACTTATCCAGTCTGCAGTATTTAAGGTCGTAAGAGCAGACGCGACAGACCAAGATTGCGTAAAGAAGACGAGTAACCACAGCATAAATGCACCCACAAATGAAATCACAGCCAACACGTCAAATAGCGGCAATCGACTATATAATTTGCGCGAAATAACCGTATACAATGCGAATGCGGCCGTTCCAATGACCGCATCGCCAATCGCCACAAGGCTTCCTGTTCCACGCGCAGCCGCCTGCGAACCAATCACCATAACACCAAAAAGCGCAATAGACAAACCTATCAGTTGCTGTTTAGATAACCTTTCGTGATACAATAGATAGGCGAATAACGCCGTTAAAACGGGTGCGGAATTGACAATCAAAAGTGATTCAACAGGTGGAAGAACGTTTAAAGATCGATAGAAAAAGAGCGGATAGATGACTGCAGAACATAAACTTGCCACCAAAAGCAACATCATATCTTGGCGACTTACTTGTTTAAGGCGTTGCAAAGTCACAATCATAGCAGGGGTAAATAACACTGCAGTAAATGTATACCGCCACGTCGAAAGCGCGAGCGGAGTTAGCGCTTGGAGCGCAGCCGCACCAACCACGGCATGAGCGCCCCAAATCGCACTGACAATTACCAGCAAAACATAAGGTGCCCATGCCTTCATACGAATAAAGGCCCTAATTCAGAAAGCCACTCCCCTTCACAAATCCAAGCGGCTGGACCTCGCATATACACATGACCATCGTCATCCCAGCGAATTTGAAGATCACCACCGAGCAAATGAACCACCACCGTTTCACCGCGCTTTAGACGATTGGTCAAGACCCCAGCCACAACTGCAGCACAAGCACCCGTTCCGCACGCCATGGTAATACCAGAGCCACGTTCCCAAACTCGAAAATCTAATTCGCGATCCCCTTTTGCAGTGACAAATTCGACGTTTACTCTCTCTGGGAACAGCGGATGTCGCTCAATGTACGGTCCAATTTCCCCAACATTCACGCCTGTTGCATCATCTACAAAGATAACCGCGTGTGGATTTCCCATTGAAACTCCCGTGAATAAAAACTCCTGTTCATTTGCCTGAATCGGTTGGAGTAACGCCAATTCGTTTGGAACCCCGCCAAGCACCGGTAACTGTTCACGCTGTAAGCGAGGTTCTCCCATATCGACAGTCACTTCTTCTACAACGTCTCTCCCATGGTTGAGATGAAGCGCTAGACGCATAAGTCCACCTTTCGTCTCAATGGTTAGATGATCCTTCTTCACTATGCCTTTCTCAAACAGATATTTCCCTACACACCGCAATCCATTTCCACAGTTTTGACCTTCTGATCCATCTTCATTAAAAATACGCATGCGTGCATCTGCCACATCAGAATGCCCTATGGTAATCATCCCGTCTGAACCAATACCTATATTCACATTAGATACTTCAACCGCCAAAGAGGCCAGCCGCTCTTCCAATACGTTTTCATCCCATAAATTAACATAAACATAATTGTTACCCAGACCATGCATTTTTGCAAATTTCATGCACTCACTCTCCTATCGTCAAATGTACCTTTTTAACGAACAACAATATTAAAAATTTTACCTGATACATAAATTTCCTTAACGATCGATTTTTCCTTCAGTGCACTCTGCACATGAGAACTGGCTAAAGCGAGCTCTCTCACCACAGCTTGCTCAGCATCTCGTTGAATTTCAATTCGGTCGCGAACTTTCCCGTTAACTTGTACAACGACAATGGCCGTTTCTTCAATTAAATCATGTTCATCTACCTCTGGCCACAATTGATCAAAAACGGACCCAGTATGACCCAACAGTTCCCACACCTCTTCCGCTAAATGGGGAGCAAGAGGGGCCAAACAAATGGTCAAGGTTTGCAACGTCATTTGGTCAATGGCTGCCTTTTGTTCTGACAGCGCAGTAACGAATTCCATGAACGCACTCACCACCGTATTGAAACGAAAACTAACCAGTCGTTCCGTCACTTGATGTACAAAACGATGGCGTAATTTACGGAGAGCCGGAGACTCTTCCTTTGGCGCATGGATCGCAGATTCAGCAATCAAACGGTACGTCTTTGTCAAAAAACGATGTACTCCTTCAATGGCCCGCGGATTCCATTCTGCGTCCACTTCGGGAGGCCCGACAAACAACTCATACATACGTAGCGTATCTGCCCCATATTTATCGACTAATTCTTCTGGATTCACCACGTTCCCTTTAGATTTAGACATTTTTATACCATTAAGAGTCATCATGCCTTGATTAAACAATCGCGTAAACGGTTCTTTGAATCCAATGACCTGACGATCATACAAGACTTTCGTAAAAAACCTCGCATACAACAAGTGCAATACTGCATGCTCGACTCCACCAATATACATATCAACAGGCAACCATGCATCGACTTTAGCCCGGTCAAAAGGATGCTCTGTATTGTGTGGATCAGCAAAACGCAAAAAATACCAACACGATCCAGCCCATTGCGGCATCGTATCTGTTTCTCGCTTTGCCGGGCCAAGACAACTTGGACATGTTGTATTAACGAAGGATTCTATGGCGGCGAGTGGTGAATCACCCGTCCCAGTAGGCTCATACCGCTCAACATCCGGTAACATCACCGGAAGATCCGTCTCGTTAACCGGAACAATCCCACATGTTTCACAGTGGACCACAGGAATAGGTTCTCCCCAATATCGCTGCCGGGCAAATACCCAATCACGCAGTTTGTATCCAACTGTACGTCTCGCAATGCCTTGCGCCTCTAAATCATCCACTAGCTTCTGCTTTGCCTCTGGTACGGTTAATCCATTATAAGGACCTGAGTTCATTAAGATGCCGTCACCAGTGTCTGACTCTTGCATTAAATCCGTGACTTTCGTCTCATTCCCACGAGTTTGAATCACACGGACAATCGGCAACTGAAACTCCCGAGCAAATTCAAAATCACGCTGATCATGTGCAGGAACAGCCATAATAGCTCCTGTTCCATAATCCATAAGAACGTAATCGGCAATCCAAATTGGAATCTGCTCTCCTGTAATAGGATGAAGCGCGTAACCTCCAGTGAACACACCCGTTTTTGTTTTATCCATCTGTTGACGAGCCAAATTCGACTTCGCAAGAGTCTGTTCGACGTATTCTGACACTGCCACTCGCTGTTCTGGTGTCGTAAGCTTTTGCACGAAGGGGTGCTCTGGCGCCAACACCATGTACGTAGCACCATAAAGCGTATCAGGGCGCGTAGTAAAGACTTTCAATCGATCATCTAGATCAACCAGCTTAAATTCAAGTTCTGCGCCGACACTTCTCCCAATCCAATTCGCCTGCATTTTTTTTACTTTATCAGGCCATTCCAAAAGGTCCAAGTCATTTAGCAAACGCTCTGCATACTCTGTAATGCGTAACATCCACTGGTTCATATTTCGCTTTGTCACTGGTGTTCCGCAACGTTCACAAGCACCGTCCACCACTTCCTCATTGGCGAGACCCGTTTTACAACTCGGACACCAGTTGATCGGCATCTCTTTGCGATACGCAAGCCCCATATCAAATAACTGTAAAAAAATCCATTGTGTCCATTTATAGTATTCCGGTGAGCTTGTATTCATTTCGCGATCCCAATCAAACATAGCCCCCATCCGCTTCAATTGCCCCTTGAAATTAGCAATGTTCCGCGCTGTTCCAACTGCCGGATGAATTCTTTTTTTGATCGCGTCATTTTCTGCCGGTAATCCAAAAGCATCCCATCCCATTGGATGCAATACTTCATATCCCATTAAACGCTTGTAGCGACTCCAAACATCTGAGAGAACGTATCCCCGCCAATGGCCAACATGCAAACCTGATCCTGATGGATATGGAAACATGTCTAAACAGTAGTACTTAGGTCGCTTAGAATCCTCATCTGTCCGATCACGACCACTCTTTTCCCAATGTGCACGCCACTTTTCTTCAATTCTTTTGGCTTCGTAATTTACCATGCGACATCCCCCTTTACATACAAAAACCCCCACCCCCGTACAGGGGCGAGAGTTTCTCGCGGTACCACCCTGCTTAAGAACAGTTCATTCATAAACTATCCTTCGCTCATCCAGTCGATAAAGAGACTACCCCAACGCTCCAGGGTGAGTTTCACCAGTGATACGCTCTTGGCTCGCACCACCCGCCAACTCTCTGCTACGTATCCAACCAATTACTTTTCCCATTCATCGCTTATATTCGACTTTATTTTTAAAAGAATATAACAAAAAGATTGCGCGCGCGCAATCTTTTTGATGATCTGGCGGAGTGAGAGGGATTCGAACCCTCGATACGCCTTAACAGCATATACTCGCTTAGCAGGCGAGCGCCTTCGACCAACTCGGCCATCACTCCATAAAAATGGCTCCCCGAGTAGGATTCGAACCTACGACCCTCCGGTTAACAGCCGGATGCTCTACCGCTGAGCTATCGAGGAAC
>JAKACV010000053.1 GCA_021821085.1 Bacillota bacterium
CGCCGATTCCGTCGTGGTTGAGGGCATTTTCGCATGCAACGATCTGATCACGTATGCGGCTTAACAGATAAAAAGACGCTAAGCTCTCCTCAACTCGACCGACTCACTCTGCTCTATCGTCGACTTCGACGATTCTATACTTAACTTCTCATAGCATACTGCGTCCCTGAGTATCCGTCAATACAAACCAGTCACCTTAACTAAACTCAACATGAAAAATCCTTGAGTTATTATACTCAAGGATTGCCAAAATAAAAACAAGAAAATAAATTTTAGTGGGCCTAAGTGGACTTGAACCACTGACCTCACGATTATCAGTCGTGCGCTCTAGCCAGCTGAGCTATAGGCCCATGGTTGCGGGGGCAGGACTTGAACCTGCGACCTTCGGGTTATGAGCCCGACGAGCTGCCAACTGCTCCACCCCGCGACAATATTGGAATCGAAATATGAACTCATGGTGGGCGGTGGCAGGATCGAACTGCCGACCCCTCGCGTGTGAGGCGAGTGCTCTCCCGCTGAGCTAACCACCCATCATCAACATCATATTCTGATCAATCAACTCTGGTGACCCCAAGGGGATTCGAACCCCTGTTCCCACCGTGAAAGGGTGGTGTCTTAACCGCTTGACCATGGGGCCTTTATGGCTCCCCGAGTAGGATTCGAACCTACGACCCTCCGGTTAACAGCCGGATGCTCTACCGCTGAGCTATCGAGGAATATCTGGTGGAGCTAAGCGGATTCGAACCGCTGACCTCTTGAGTGCGATTCAAGCGCTCTACCAACTGAGCTATAGCCCCAAACATAATACACTAAGTATAATAGAGTGGTGCCGAAGGCCGGACTCGAACCGGCACGGGGATCACCCGCGCGCTTTTGAGGCGCGTGCGTCTGCCAATTCCGCCACTTCGGCAACTTATGGCGTGCCCGGAGAGATTCGAACTCCCGACCTTTTGATTCGTAGTCAAACGCTCTATCCAGCTGAGCTACGGGCACTAATTTTGGGAACACGAGTAGAATATCATCCTACGACACGAGAGTCAAGCCTTGGGGTCTATTTTTTTAAAAATAACGGTTGCGACTGGGCATTTTCCAGATAACACCTTCCTTATGCCACCTCTGTGCATGTCACCTACAGCTTTGCATATACTAAAAAGAGAAAGCATTGAACATTTGACAACTCCTGCCCCTTCGGATACCATTAGGGGTATATTTGTGGTTGGGTTTGTGAGTGTGTTGAACAATGGATGTCATCATTATTGGCGGGGAGTTGCCGGATTGAGTCGCGCACTCTATACGAGTAATGCAGGGATAAATACGGTAGTGATTGATCAACAAACATGTCCATAGCCGTAAAATTCGCTGCGCTGAGAACATTGCGTGGATGGAAAAACAAATTGCGATGGGATTTTTATAGCTGGACTACTGGCAAACGTCCCTAGTCAATCTTTTACCGCAGCGGGACAAGGCTCATTTGTGAGCGTTCAAATCGCGAGCGCTTTTTTTGCAAAAACCTTTTATGTGGCATGACTAATCATGTCTGTCATGTGTAGATCAATATCGCGCATTTTAGATAGTATGATTGAAACGGAGGAACAACCATGTTACTAAGGTACTTTTATGACGAGAAACTTGCCCACGCATCATATCTGGTTGGATGTCAAGCATGCGGAGACGCGATTGTCATTGATCCTAGCAGAGATATTGAGCAATATTTGCGCACGGCCAAGGCTGAAGGCGTAAAAATCACAGCAGCCACTGAAACGCATATTCACGCAGACTTTGTATCTGGAGCCCGTGAGCTCGCCATGCAAACAAACGCTAAACTGTATCTATCGGGTGAAGGCGGAGATGAATGGCGCCATGACTATGCAAAGAACGTTTCACATCATCTGATTGGAGACGGCGATACATTTTTCATTGGTAACATCAAATTTGAAGTCATGCACACGCCTGGTCATACTCCGGAGAGTGTTTCCTTCATCATTACAGACACAAAGACATCAGATCGACCCATGGGTATTTTCAGTGGCGATTTCGTATTTGTCGGTGACGTTGGGCGACCTGATCTCCTCGAAAAAGCCGTTGGCGTAAAAGGATCAGCGAATGACGGCGCGAAACAGATGTTTGCTTCATTACAGCGCTTTAAAAAACTACCTGATTACCTACAATTGTGGCCCGCGCACGGTGCTGGCAGTGCTTGCGGCAAAGCACTTGGAGCTGTCCCGTCGAGTACCGTCGGCTATGAAAAAATGGTGAACTGGGCTCTCGCATACACGGATGAGACTCCTTTTGTACAAGCGCTGCTTGAAGGTCAGTCAGATCCCCCGCTGTATTTTGCAGTCATGAAACGAGTCAATAAAACAGGTCCTACACTACTCAGCGAATTGCCTAAGGTCGTTTCACTTTCAGCCGCGGCGACAGAAATGGAACAGTTGTTGAAACAAGGGGCGCAACTCATCGATACCAGAACGGCAAATGAATTTGCCAAAAGTCATTTAGTCGGTACGATCAATATTCCATTTAATAAATCATTTGTATCCTGGGCCGGGTGGCTTGTCGATTACGATCGACCGCTCTATCTTTTACTTGCTCCTTCCACGGTAGAGAGCGTGCTGCATGATCTCCGTTCTATCGGCATTGACAATGTAAATGGCTATGTTGATATAAAAGTAATTGAGGATTTTCAAAACGCAGGCACAACCCTATCTGCTTATCTCGAGATAGGTCCAGAAGATGCCTCCGTACAAATTCAATCAGGTCAAGTTCATGTCCTTGATGTTCGCAATCCTGCGGAATGGGACGAAGGGCATATCCATCAAGCACAACACATTCCCCTTGGTCGACTCTTTGAGCGCATGAGCGAAGTTCCAAAAGATAAACCTATTCTCGTGCACTGTCGCTCTGGAGCACGCTCTGCGATCGCTGCAAGTATGCTAAAAGCGAAAGGTTTCAAGCATGTGATCAATCTCTCTGGAGGATATGATGCGTGGGTCAATAAAGGTTTTGATCGCACGATGGTAACAGGTAAATAGTAACCGATAAACATCTTTCAATTTTTAATAAAAATAGTGAGTAGGGGACATTGCTCCTACTCACTATTTTTATTAAGATTCTCTTCACAGGTAGTTGTATGTTAGACTCGAGCAATCAGCATGTACTGATCTTCATTCGGCGCCCATTCTTCAATATGTACAACTCCCGCAGCTTTTAAATATTGCATCATTTCATCTTTAGCTACTCGCTCTGATACTGGCGGGCCATAGGCGGTAGGCTTTTTCTCCCATTCGATAATCCCTATATTCCCGCCTGTTTTTGTAATTCGCTTCAGTTCGGCTAATGCGTCTGACAGTTGCTCCACCTCGTGCAGTACAAAAGCGCATAACGTACAATCCACAGAACCTGAGTCAATCGGAATTTGATGTGCATTGCCGAGAACCGTCTTTACATTTGTGAGACCAGATTCAGCCGTTCGCTCTTTTAGTGCAATCAACATCTCTGGTTGCACGTCGATTCCGTAGACCGTAGCTGTTGTACGTATGGCAGCCGGCAGAGTAAAATAACCGGGACCAGACCCAACATCAGCCAGATCAGTTTGCTCTGTATGGCCAATACGATCAAGCACAGCCTCTGGTGGCAACATGTTCTGACGTTCAGGGGAAAGCAAGCGATCTAAGTGAACTGGATTAAATCGGTGTCCCATCTAATTCCTCCCAAGTGATGTAGTTTCCTTCCCTACGAGTTGCGAACTATCTGATTTGCATCAATGCGTGAATCACCTCTTGAATTGCCTCATCCGATGACATCCCACTAGTTACTTCATCGCGAATGCAGCGTTCCATATTAGACCCAATCACGTACATCTGCACCCGCTCTACTCCAGCGCGAATCGCAGACAATTGAGTAATGATATCGCGACACCCTTGCTCCCGCTCCATCATATTCAAAACCCCACGCAACTGACCCTCAATGCGCCGTAAGCGATTCATAATCGGCTTTGGATAAGTAGTGCTTCTATTAAAGGCATCACTGTCCATCTAGTTCGCACTCCTTTGCATGATTCATCTCCAATTATACGATGACTTAAAGAATATAGGCTAGTTAAAGATAAAAATCCCCCAATCAGGTTGGAGGATTATGACATTCACACAGAGTATCTGATTAACGACTTCGCATAAGTGATTCGATTGCTTGTCGAATCACGTCATCTGCAGGTGTTCCTTCATCTACTTCTTTACGAATACACCGTTCCATGTTGGCCCCAACAATATACATCAGAACGTGATCAACAGCAGAACGAACCGCGGTTAATTGTGTAATGACGTCCTGACACCCACGTTCATTCTCCATCATTCCCAATACCCCGCGCACCTGTCCTTCAATGCGACGCAAACGATTTTTGATGTCCGCTGGATACTCCATCTCCTCGTTAAAACGCTGCATATCGTCCAACTGATCCGCCACCCCTCCGCGTACCAACCACCATGATCACTTTTTAATCGGACCACGCCAAGCACTGATACCTCCAGATACATTCACAATATTTTGATACCCAGCGCCTTTAAGAATTTTGGCTGCCTGCATACTACGATGACCGCTACGGCACATGACATACACTTCATCATCCCTTGGTATCTCATTTAGCCGCCGAGAGAACTGACTCAGGGGAATATTCTTCATTCCAGCCACATGACCACTCTTATACTCACCAGATTCGCGAACATCAACAAAACTTTTCCCCGTTTTATCTTTCATCGCCTCTTCCATCTGCATAGCTGGAATCGAGCGAACATCTGCATTTGCGCGGCGTTTCATAAACGTATAGATCACCACAAAAGCAATCACTACAAGAATAATTAATGTTGTCGTGTTCATATTGCTATCCCCAATCATAGCCTCTTATAAGCAAAGACCTCGCCTAGAAAATAAGACAAGGCCACTTTTCACTATAGAGAAAGGCATCTACACATGTACTGCAAAACACACGAATCTAAACATCAGTCTAAAAGTCCACCTACCAAAGAACGGACGTTTGTAAATCCACGCTGGCGCAGAACATCACATGCTTGTGAACTGCGATTTCCAGACCGACACACCACAACCACTTCCTCATCCGCTCTGATCTCATGTGTGCGGTAAGGCAGTTCACTAAGTGGAATCAGAACTGATCCTTCGATGTGCCCATCGCGATATTCTGAGATCTCTCGCACATCAATGACCTTTACCTGGTCACGAGCGTATAACTTACTCTTCAATTCGGGGAAAGTAATCGTCATGCGGTCTGCCATACCTATCGATTCCTCTCATTAATTAATGGTTTGTAGGATTTTTTCCATGAACGTATTCTCAGGTATCGCGCCCTCCATGCTGCCAACATCATTAATCACTGTTTTAGGGACTCCGTACACATCAAACCGCTCGGACAACTCTGGAAACTCAGATGCTTCCACCATGTCTCCCACAACTTGATCACTCACAAACGCAGCCATATGCGCAAGCCGCACCGCGGCTGGGCAATAAGGTCAGGTAGGTGTTACGAATACTTGCAAATGAACCTTCTCTTTCAAACTTTTAAGTGTTTCAATGGTTTTTTCGGTGAGTGATGTCTTACCGGTAGAGATCATCATAATATCCTCGATTAATGTCGAAAACTCATACCCAGATGGAATTCCATAAAACCGAATTCCATAATCCTTTTCGTTGCCATCGAGTAACACGATCGCCGGAATTTTCGTGATTCCATATTTCCGAACGGCTGCATCATCCGTGTGATAGTTATATACTTCCACATCAATCTGTGGTGATAAATCGGCTAATTCAGTCACCAATTCTTTCGTCTGTGAACAATATGGACAATCCATAGCCGCTTCAAAAAGCACCATGCGCACTTTCCCAGTTAATGCTTGAAAGTGAGACTGAATCGACTCTTGATCTTTCTTGCCAATTAGCACATGTAAAACCTCCACTTCGCTCTGCCTCGCATAGGCGAAAACACCACGCACAGGCATACACACTCCATTGCGCGCAGGATTTCGTTTAGATCATCTGACTGAAGGAACAACTACAAAATCAAACAACGTCCCCATCCCAACCAGACATGCCTCCCATGAGGTTATAGATATTTTTGAATCCCATGTTTTGCAAAAAGTTGCAAGCTGAAGAACTACGTCCCCCACTTAAGCAAACGATCACCGCTTCTGCATCTTTCTCGATCTCTTGATGACGCTGCTGCAGTTGACCAAGTGGAATCGACTTTGCACCAGGGATATGGCCCGAATTATACTCGTACGGCTCACGCACATCAATAATCTGTATATTTTTATTTGCTTTCAGACGCTCTTTTACATCGATCGACATCCATTGCGATACTGCCATATCAAAATCCCTCCTGCATTCTCATCATGATAAATTTATTTCTTAGATACCAGTTAATTATATACCCTGCAGGGTATATGTCAAGATGAGAATTCAGATGAGTTCTTCGTCCACTCATCATACATGTCAACAAATAAATCAAGACCCCGTTTACGTGCCAAAATATCTTCTCGCCAATTGTCAAGTTCACGTCGCCCATCCTCAGTCAAAATGTATACTCGCCGCGGCGCTCCACCATCTGGCGTATCCCATGTTGAATGAAGTAAGTTATGCTCTTCCATGTCTCGCAAAACGCGATAAACGCCGCCACTGTCAATGATCCAGTCAGGCAGAAGCTCACCGAGTTCTGACATGAGTGCACCACCATGCGCTGGTCGCTTCGCAATGAACAACAATAAAAAAGCCGGTAAATGTTTCCCAGTTTGACGTTTTTGTTTTGAATCTGCAGATAATCTCTCCGTAAAGCTCACTCTCCTTTTATTATGGTCATTCGCCTACGTTCTTTATGTTTGATGAAATAAGGAAATAAAACCAAAATAATTGCCACAACTGCAATTGCAGCGGCAACCCAAAACGCAAAATCAAATGCAGACGTAAATACGTGGACAGGCAATTGCCTCATTTCAGCATCTGTAGAATGCCCTGGGACGCCATATATCTGAATCCCTAAAGAGAGCGCCAATGCGGCAAATGTCACTCCAAGAGAGCGACCAAAGTTGCGTTCTGACGCAATCAGTCCCCCTACAATTCCCGTCAAGCTTTTATCGGCCTGATTGAAGATCTCAGAATTATTAGGCGAACTAAACATGCCCGCAGCAATCCCCTGCAATGTCATTGCGCCTATCGCGAATAGAACACTCGTATGCTTCCCGAGTTTTGCAAACCAAATTTCAGCTACTACAAAAAGAATCATTCCTGCTATCGCTGGGCCAACCGTTCCAAAATGATCGCTAAAGTATCCACCAATTGGTGAAACGACAAGCATCGCCACACCTTGCGGTACCATTAATATCCCAATTTCCCAAACGGGTAATCGCAAAACCTCTTGTAAATAAATTGGCATCAAAAATGCTGGGAATAACATGAGAATCCAATAGAGGAGCCCTGCTCCCATCGCTGCTGAAAATAGCGGTTGCCGGAACACAGACAGTTCAACGAGTGGTTCTTTCCGACGCAATTCAACTTTTATGAAGGCATATAGAAAAATAACCGTTGCAGTCGCCAATACTCCATCTTTCAAAGATAACGCAGAATGTGATAAATCTGCAAACAGCGTGAGAAAAACAACAACAAAGGCCGCAAATAACGTTCCGCCAAGCACATCAAAGCGTTGTTGAAGCGGTTTCCCAGGAAACTCAGGAACATATTTCAAGATGCCAAGAATTCCAATAATGCCAATCGGGACATTCACAAAAAAGATACTTGGCCATCCAAACGAAGCAATTAATAGACCGCCAAGTATTGGCCCCATTAGCGTTCCCCCAGCCACAACACTTCCGATTGTACCAAGCGCTCGTCCACGCATATCTTGCGGGAACATAAGCGTTACAATCGACATCACATTCGCCTGCATAATCGATCCGCCAATCCCCTGTAATCCACGTGCGGCAACGAGTTCAGGGAAACTTTGCGACAGTCCACAAAGTAGGGAACTTCCTGCGAAAATGGTTAGGCCAATGACAAAGATACGGCGCCGTCCTAATACATCGGCCAACTTGGCGACAATCGGTAAAATTGCTGTAATGACGAGTAAATACATCGTGACAACCCATTGAAGTGACGCCACGTTAAGATGAAATTGATGAGACAAAGTAGGTAAAGCTACATTTACGATACTGCTATCCACATTTACCATAAACGTTGCTGTTGTTACAAAGGAAAATGCGAGCCATAGTTGCCGTCTTGTCATAACATTCCTCCTCACAAAACAGAATAACACATTATACAGACTTAGTCATCATATACAATGAAATACCATTATTACTATACACGAAATAAGAGGCATTCAATGTAACTTATGCATATCATGAACACCATAAAAAGAACGATAAAGAGGACGATACACTTGAAAAAGCTCACCAGACTCAAATGGGTTCCTATGATTGTCAAAGCGTATATCGATGCCCGCACTCAGACGCTATTAGAACGTCAACAACGTGCAGATCCAATAGCGCCTACGGCTCCCCAGTTTGTTGAGAACATACCGACTCCTATACCTAGTGTTGCCGTTCCTGTCACAAAAGCTAAAACACACATGACAAAGAGTAAGAAAAAAACAAATCACATCTCAAAAAAAATATCACTAGCACCCGTGACAAAGCGGCAGAGGCAATCTTACGACCTATTGTTCAAAGAATTATTGGACGCAAAACGGAAGATTCACCGTTTAGAATCACTGCATCGGGAAATCGGACAGGTACAAAATGATCTTGATCAACGTCTCTTGCAAATTGCTGGTCACTTGCGAAAACAGGATAGTAAGTCTCGGAAATAACTCGATGCGATCATCTTCTCATTCGTATGAAAATGATCACGCAAAGTCATCCAGGATTGCATACTTAATTATACTTGTGTATAACTATGCTAAAAGGAGTTATCTCTATGTAAAGTATAATGGCATCACGTGGGTTCTTACACTCGATAGGTTATACTCTTACTATTCACAGATTGATATCCCACATCACACCACATGGAGCAATTTTGCAGTATTGGCATATACCGCCCATTCAGCTTAACAGGTAGAAAACATTCTAAGCCGAATGGATCGAAGTCAAGATATGCAACAAATGACGTAATACAGACATATCATGAAGATACTCAGCACAAGCGAAGAGAGGGGAATGTACATGCAACTATACGGCACAAGTGAAATTTTGGATAATGGAGAGCTTGCGATTGGAGAATGTCCAGTCAGAGAACTGGCACAGACATATGGCACGCCACTTTACATTTATGATGAGGTACTCATTCGAGAACAAATGAGATCCTATCAACGACCATTTCAACGCGCAGGACTTCCCCATCGTATCGCTTACGCATGTAAAGCATTTTGCACCATTGGAATTTGTCAAATTGCTGATTCCGAAGGAATGTGGTTAGACGTCGTATCGGAGGGAGAATTATATACAGCACTACGCGCTGGATTCAATCCAACCCATATTTGCATGAATGGTAATAATAAAAGTGAACGCGAATTACGTTATGCCGTTGAAGCAAAGATCGGACTAATGATCGTAGATAATTTTCTGGAAATCGAACTACTTGCATCAATCTTACAGGAACGTAAAACATCAATCGATATTCTTTTACGTGTCGCGCCCGGAGTGGAAGCACATACTCATGAATTTATTTCCACTGGACAGCAGGATTCGAAATTTGGCTTTGACTTAAAAAGCGGTCAAATTGACATGGCGGTGCGTCAAGTAAAAGAATACCCCCAGTTACGTCTAGTGGGTCTGCATTCTCACATTGGATCGCAAATTTTTGACGTAGAAGGATTCCGCTTAGCGGCTCACCGTCTGGCAGAGCAATATGGAATTATTTCTAAAAATCATCAGATCAACTTTCAAATTTTAAACTTAGGAGGCGGACTTGGCGTACGTTATACGGAAGAAGATACTCCGACGCCAATCGAAAAACTGATGGCAGAATTAATTGCTGTAACTCAAGACGCTTTTTTCACAAACGGCCTACCACTCCCCTTGCTCATGTTAGAACCAGGAAGAAGTATAGTCGCACAGGCAGGAACAACTATCTATGAAGTCGGAAGTCGCAAGGAAATTCCTCAGGTGCGTACATATGTCGCCGTAGATGGTGGTATGACAGATAATCCGCGATTAGCACTCTACGGGGCAAAATATGAGACCGCGCTCGCTTTGCGGATGCAAGATGAGCCGACCGAGAAAGTGTCGATCGCTGGCAAATGTTGCGAGAGTGGAGACATGCTGGTCTGGGATACATTACTGCCAGAAGCTCGAACTGGTGATTTGCTCGCGATCGCTTGTACAGGAGCCTACAATTATTCGATGGCAAGTAACTACAATCGGCTTCTAAGACCTGCCGCTGTACTTGTCAAAGAAGGTAGTGCCCGCTTATTAATTAAACGTGAGACGACTGAAGATCTCTGCCGACTCGACTGCGCATTAGAAGACTAGGCAGGCAAAGTCGTACATACACAAAAACCCGCACGTTCGAATAAATAACGTGCGGGTTTTGTGAGGGCCTTGTACGCAAATAGACACAGAGTACGACACCCCAATGTAGCGATTCTATCCTACTCTCTTATGGCAAATGAGAATGTGATTGTGCCACGGCATACTGCGGTTTTAAGGTGCTTGGCGTACCCACACCATAATGATATACCATTGATCCCCCCAGGGAACCAGTAATACTCACCATAATCACAGCTCCTAGCAACAAGATCGTCGCAAGTAGAGACGACCTTCCTCTGCCTGTCCTAAACAGGGACCAACCTTGTTCACGGCCCTTCACTTCTCGAACTGGATATTTACTGACGAAGCGTACGACCCATGCTGCAAGTGCAAATACCCCTGTCAACACAGCATCACGCTGATGTGCCGATAGCATGGCGGTCGTTGTTGCTGTAAATTGCACGTACTGCTCAGCGAGTATTCCAGCAAGAGCAGTGGCCACTAAAGCAAACAGCGACAAGGTAAGGATCCAAAAACTTGCGCGATCAAAAAAACGGTCACGCCGATTTTTTGTCGCAAATTGAATGATCTCCACCAATAAAGCTAAATACAGTAATACAATTGGGAAGTGGACGAGCATCGGATGAATTGTATGCGGAAAAAGGTGCGTTCCAATTGCAATCCATGCTGATAGCAGCCCGTTCCATAGCCCTTTCACAAATCCCACTTCTACCAGTCATCCTTTCAAAGGAAGATTCTCTGACATAGTTACCATAATACAATAGAAGACCTGAAATCAACCTGCAAATAGAGTCCTTCCTTTACTATCCCGTCTATTTCATGGCCAATTCCCCATTAAAATGATTGAAAGCTCCCCATAACAAAGTGCACGAATTGCACAAGTACCACCTTCGTCATCCCATGCGCCATCATGCACAGCGCAGGTCATTTTCGTCAAATTCGCATCGTTTTGACCTAAGCTGTTCCGCATACATCTGTTTTAATCACGATCGCTTCTCCTACTCTACTTTCATAAAATAATCGCACAAAAAAAAACGCCAAACCGAAAGCTGATCGGATCGTCGTTTTTTATGGCGGAGAGGGTGGGATTCGAACCCACGAACGGATATTAACCGTTGCTCGTTTTCAAGACGAGTGCCTTCAACCACTCGGCCACCTCTCCAAGCGAACAGGCATTATTATAACATATTCCACGGGATTGTCCACTCTTTATATGGCAATTTTTTTTTGCATGTGAAGAACTCTCTTTACGCACACTTCATAGGAAGATCCTCATCTAAACATAGTAAAGAAGGGATTGCCGATGAGTCCATTTCGCAAGATGACCATCCGTATCGTGTTATTCACGGGGTTGATGATGATCGGCACAAGTCTGTTTGCGACAAGAAGCGTGACACATAACGCGACGAATCCGCTTCGTCACGATGATGATGATCATGCTGTGAGTCGCGAACACCTTGCAGTGGCTTCTGAGATCCATTTTCTCAATCAAGCGAAAACCCAGCAAGACATGATCGGCAACCCTGTGATTAGGCAATCACTTCAGTTGCGCAAGTTCCCATACCCGTATGATGCCATGCTCTCTATTACCTCGGATGCAGATGGACTCACTTTATCAAAATTCGAATTGATTCATCGTTTTTTAAACACCCATGAGAATACTCCATTGGGGACTGGACTAGGACTTGACATTAGTGATTCCTTTTTTTTCTTTATTGGCAATGATCGATCCGGATACCTGGACCATCCTGAGCAAACTTCATGGCAAGACCAAATGAGTTACTTTTATCGCCTCTCCACCAGTGATCTACACGATGCAAAGGCGATTATTTACTATTCACGAGTAGGGTGGATCGACTCCATGCACACTCTTGGCGATTTCTCGCTTGCAGATGAAAATCGCACTCTTTTTCATCGCACTTTTGCGAAAGTTGCAGTAAAAACGTTAAAGGAAAATCACCTGACCTACACCGTGTGGATCAACCATGGAAACAAAAGTAATGTGGGGAATTTCGGGGACATAAAATCTACTTACCAACAGGGCGATCTAAAGTCATCTCCCTACTATATATCGGATCTCATTTTAGCATCTGGAGTCAAATTCGTATGGACAGGACGAGATGATCATTTTGGTTTGCCTTCTATGATCTATCCGATTACATTGCGAGATGGTCACTCCTGTTTTGGATTTCATCGTTATACAGACGACGGGTTCTCTCGTTCTCATGAAGTATTATGGAATTGGAATCCACTGTTCTTCAATAAACAATTATCCGCTATACACCTTAGAGAGTTGGAGAACAAACATGAATATTCCATCGTCGCTCAACATTTAGGGGGGAATTCGAGCCCACTGCCCTTTTATGGGAGAAACCTAGCTGCCCTCGTTCGACTCGAACAAGAGTACAAACACGGTCGCATCCTTGTTGCGCGCACCAGTCGACTATTACAGTATAACGAGGTGCAGCAATACCTTCATGCAAACATCGAACTCCATAACGGAAAGGCCACCATTGTAATTGATCAAGTTCGCGATCCTGTTCTAGGCTATTATCGGCCAACACTAGATCAAGTCCGTGGCGTGACATTCTATACGTCAAATCCATATGCTACGACGATTAAAATCGGGAAACATCCCGTTCCATTCGATCAATTACGACGCAATCCACCTGATCAAACTGGCGTTCCAAGTCTTCAAATCGCATGGTGGCCAGTAGATATGGTAGACTATACAAAGCATTTTTCATTCACGGGACAATCTCATACCAATCTTTTTGTTCCAGACAAACGAAATGACAGCCAAAAACAAGATCATTCTCCGCTTTGGCTGTGGCGCGAAGATCATATGTAATTGGCGATAAAGGATGCGATAAATCTGTCTACCGCAACAAGCTCTATTTTCATTCTCATGGCAGTATTGAGCCTGTTTGCCTATCTAGTACCGCAACTACCCTGGGTGCGCCGCTTTTCACTCCCAGATGTCGCGATCTTACTCCTGCTTGGAGTCGTAACAAACGCAATAAATCCTCATATTCATACGCTTGCATTATTCGCAACACACCGCTCATGGTTAACTATAGCTGCTTCTTTGTTAATATTCTACGGAGGCGCAGAATTAACAAAAGAGACAATGCGCGCTATTTGGAAACCAGTCATCGGATTAGCCACTTTTGGCGTAGGTATTAGCATAGTGATACTAGGTCTACTTCTAGCACTGCTATCCGTTGCCCATCTCCCGTTGATCACAGATCTACTCATCGGAGCGATCCTTGCCGGTACAGACCCGACTGTGCTCATTTCTCTTCTGGATGTCATTGCTTTGCGCGATCGAATGAAGGAAATGCTGATTGCAGAATCCGCCCTCAATGACCCTGTCTCGGCACTTGTCGCAACCAGTCTCATCACACTATTAAAACCAGCAGGCACGTCACTCCGCATGCAAATTCTCATTACTGTATGGGAGATTCTTAGCGCTATTGGCGCAGGTGCACTTCTTGGTATAGTGATTACCAGATTGCCTCAACGTTCCCTGTGGCGTTATCGCACAGTACGAATGGTGAGTGTTTTTACCTTGGCAAGTATACTCAGTTTTTTTCTACAAAGCAGTCCCTTTCTAATGGCGTTTATTACCGGTTTTTTAGCACATCCGCTTCAGGACACTCACTCAGACAGTAAAATAATACAGTCCGAAATCGCACTGCGCTTCCGTTTATACGATCATAAAGCATTTGATATTTTACTATTTGTGGTGCGAAGTTACCTCTTTCTCGCTTTGGGACTCTCCTTTCCATTGCATGCATCAATGCAAGATGTAGCATTTGCTCTGATCACGGCAATTCTATTGATCACAGTGGCTCGTCCACTGTCCGTTTTCTCCGTAAAAGGAGTTTTTCACCGCGTTTTTCCGCTGCGCGAAGCCGTTTTTTGCGCATGCAATCGCCAAACGGGAGTGATTCCAGCACTTTTCGCCAATGAACTGCTGCATATGCACGTTGCTCATGCAGCTTACATCGATCTTGTCATTACGTTTACCATTCTAGTCACATCAGTACTCTTACTACCCATCTTCCAACCCCTCGCACACGCTTTAAACCTTATCGAAAAAAAAGACGATTTCGTTTAACGTGTGTTGACACCTTCCTCTGTATGCTATCAGACCAGATCCATAAATGGTTCATCGGGCCTGTGAAAGCCGTGCTCATGCATACAGCCAAGGCGTTAGCCAC
The DNA here is from genome assembly GCA_021821085.1 of Bacillota bacterium. Taxonomy (GTDB): domain Bacteria; phylum Bacillota; class Bacilli; order Alicyclobacillales; family SLC66; genus Sulfoacidibacillus. Next base: position 14,771 of record JAKACV010000053.1, read on the forward strand.
ATGTGGATTAAAAAATAAGATGTGACCAAATACATGAACACCAAAAACCTCAATGAGAAGTCCAGTCGTATACACCAAAAAATAACGTAAAGCCCGTATTTTTCGTGAGACATCCAGTTGCCAAGTTAATTGCTCACCAGTCATCCAATTAATAGGCATGGCAACACATGCGGCAAAAATCGTCGCTGATTCATAAGACCAGTCAAAATAAAGCAATGTCATTCGGAAAAACAGCAACGTTACACTCACACTGACCATACTGGCAATAAAATAACGTGACCAAAAGCGATGTGCAGATATCATGTGGCGGTCTCCTAAGATGTCGTCTAGCGCATCGCGCTTCTGTACTATCATTGTCGCCGAAGCTCAACGATTCATACGCGTTCACTTTACAGAAGAATGACGTTTACCAGCGTTCCGTCAACCAGTTCATCATCTGACTCAACCCGTGCAAGCGCTGTCTTAGCGATAAAGTTAGTCATCACCCCTGACGAATGTTCGCCACTGACATCAATCCACACCTCATTATCAAAAAGGACTAAATCACCAGCAAAAAACCGTGTATGCTTTACGCGTCGTTTGTGCGGAGGATTTTTTAATCGTGCCTTCATTTGGATCTCGCGAAACTTTTGACCAGACATTTTCCGTAAAAGAGGCACAAGAAGGAGCAACGCATTTACATAGGCAGCAGCTGGATTCCCGGATAACGCCAACACGATGCGATCTTCATATACACCCGCATAGATAGGGGTTCCCGGTCGCATCCATACACCCCAGAACAAGCGCTTTACACCCAAGTTTTCCAACACCACAGGGGTCAAATCATAGTCGCCCACAGAAACACCGCCTGTTGTCACAAGGACATCACACGAATCCAACGCTTCTTCGAACCGGGTTTTTAATTGTTGCGGGTCATCTCCAACTGGCAAAAAGGAAGCCGCAGTCCCCCCTGTTTGCAAGACTAATGAACGCAACATAGGAGTGTTACTATTGTACAATTGACCAGGTTGAAGTGGCTGACCCAGCGGAACCACCTCACTTCCCGTAGCAACAATCGCTACGCGTGGACGTCGGGTCACTTGAATCACTCCAAATCCGTTTGCTGCCAAAACAGCAATTTCCACAGCCGATAGTACAGTACCAGCTTGTAACAATATATCTCCCCTCCGAATGTCGTGACCACGTTGTTGAATCGCTTCTTGCACTCCAACCGCACGATATACACGCACGATTCGTGTTCCCGCTTTTACGATTTCATCTGCATATTCGAGACGAACAATTGCATCTGCCCCTTTAGCGATCGGAGCACCTGTCATCGTACGCACCGCAGTACCAGATGTGAGTTCTGTCGAAGGCATCTTCCCCGCCCCGACCGTCTCAATAATCTCCAATTCAACAGGGTGTTCACGCGTCGTCTTCGCGATATCAATTGCTTGTACAGCGAATCCATCTAACATCGCTCGATCATAATGCGGAACGTCAAGCAGAGCACACACATCCACCGCCAAGACTCGACCATACGCATCCTCAACCGCTATTTCTTCAAATGAGCACACGTCAACTGCTTTTTGTAAACGATACACGGCCTCTTCAATCGCAATTAAGGTGTCCAAAATAAGTAGCCCCCCATACAGAAAAAAACAGATGCAACTCGCAAAACTGCGAACTCCATCTGTATCTTACTCTGATTTCATGCAGGTTTCTACGCCTTGCCAAGAAACTCATATCCAGCATCCTCAATCGCAACTCGAATGGCTTCTTCTGCAAGCTCCCGCTCCGAATGAACACGTGCGATTCCTTTTACAACATCCACTTGTACTTGTAACACATCAGGGACTGCCTTCAGTGCATGCTCCACAGCCCGTCTACAATGGTCACAGGACATGCCATTCACAGAATATACCACGTCAGTCACCGACCTCACCTCTGCCCTAATCTAACTTACGCTTTGCCTCTCGTCAATTAGTTTGATTTCATGCACAATTCTTTTCAACACTTGGGCCACATCCGTATGGACACCGATATGGGAACGAATAAAACGGGATGCCCTTGGAATCTGATGTTCAATTAGAATTGGTGAATCAAGGACCATTCGCAACCGCGCCGCAGCATCCATCTCATCCGTGTAGGTAAAGACAGTGTCCTTTGGCAAAACAGTTGGTGCGACTGTCTGTGTGTGCACAAGAACAGGTTTACCAAACCACATCGCTTCATAGATAGATGCGGAAACCTCAAGCTCTTGACTGGGATCCCATACGATTGCCGCTTCAAAGAAAATGCTCTTCATTAATTCTCGATCAAAAGCTCCAATATAGGAAACCCCAGTACGTTTTAATTCACCGAAGATCTTTTTAACATCTCTTACATCAGCAATTGGACCTACCATTACACCCCGTACATCGGAGCGTTCTTTCTGTAAATTATGCACAACTCGAATAAAAGTAGAGAGTGACCGATCCGCACTCATCTTACCCGCGTAGAGTATCATACGCCGTCCTTCTAATTCGTATTGAACGCGTCGCTTTACGATTTCCAGTCGTTCCTTCAGTTCTGCACACAATTTCGTCTCTTCTTTACAACCATTAAATTCGATTATATCAAGTCCAATTCCCACAACCTCTACTTTATGAGCACTACGCGGATATCGTCCCTTGAACTGTTTAGCTAATTTTTCGGAAGTAACAAAAATCACGCGAGTTTCTGTGAAAATTCTCTCCAGGAATGCCTCGATACTCAAAATTTGATCATGCAGAATAATAGGTTTCACAGTGGGTAGTTTCGTTACTGTAACTGTAAATCCTTCAGCATGAAAGCGAAGCCAAGAAACAATGACATCAAGGTCAGAACCATTGCGACGAGACAGCCACTGGATAGCCACCCCAAGTGGATCGATCATATGAATCCAGGATCCGGATCGAATGGGCATCTCGTCATCTGTCGGATCTACACTTTCTGTTTTGAATCCATAATTGGAAAATGTATTCTCATAACGACGTAAACGAGTAACGATTCCACCGTCCTCCCGCGTTATCGGCGCGATGAAAAGCACGTGATTGATCAATAAAACATCCTCCTCAAGTCGTGTGCTGGTCCACGAAAGCATTATCTCCGTTTGGGCACCAGAATATGAACTCGATCTCTGTCGAGTTCTTACGATTATTTCGAAGACACAAAATGGAGCTACCTAGGTATAGATACTAGGTAGCCCCACTCTACTTGTATTGTATTTTTTGGTGCGGTCAAGAGGACTTGAACCTCCACGGGGTTGCCCCCACAAGAACCTGAATCTTGCGCGTCTGCCAATTCCGCCATGACCGCGTAACATTATTAATTATATAGATGACTATATCAGTTGTCAATTACACGTTACAGAATCGTTTTATGCTACAATGAATACACTTCAAACCATTTAGAAAAAGGGGGGGGACTATGATTCAGGGAGTTGATATTGTAGAGATTGCGCGAATCAGTCGCCTATCCAGCCACTCACGCTTTTGCGAACGCGTATTTACAAAACGAGAATTAACATTGGCTGAAAGAAAACATGCAAAACGCCGATACGAACTTCTAGCGGGGCGATTTGCTGCCAAAGAAGCGGTAATAAAAGCACTTGGATCTTTGCTAGTGGAGCCCACTCCTGTGGAATACGCGGGCTTGCCACAACTGACATCTGAGCAAGTATCTTCTGACGAGTCGAACCATTATCCAGTTGGCGTCTCTTTTCACGACATCGAAACGCTATCGCATTTATCTGGCGCCCCAATTCTACAACTACATGGGGAAGCAAAGCGAATTGCAAAAAGTTACCATTTGTCCCATTTTCACGTAAGTTTGTCCCATACAAATGACCTCGCGATTGCCTTTGCAATCCTTAGCTAGTCATGTCGTACCAGCATCTCTATGTTAGGTCTGCACTTCATGTGTACTCGCCTTGTCACCACTCCTTTTATTGAGGCTGGTGAAGGACGTGTAAAGAAGAAAAATACTCAGCTAAAAATACCTAAATATATAAAGTAGCTCCCGTTGCCTCTCTTATTCCCCGTTTTTCTGCATCCACCTCTCTTCCCCCATCAAGTTTCTCGTCAGCTCCGTTGCTTCCTCTTTTAGAGTTCCCTTTTGGAGTTCCCTTTTGGAGTTCCCTTTTGGAGTTCCCTTTTGGAGTTCCCTTTTGGAGTTCCCTTTTGGAGTTCCCTTTTGGAGTTCCCTTTTGGTATCTCTCTGCCTCGCCTTTTTCGACACTTTTATTACTCCAATAGGTGGCGTCAAGGTCACGTCGACCGTCTGTATCGCTCTCTTTACTCGTGTGTTTCGCGCAAGCTCTCGGCGCAAACTCTCGGCGCAAACTCTCAATACGAAGGTGCTGAAACACAGACGCCTGCCAACAGTGAGTTCCCCATGCCGCGAACCGGATGATCATTGCGACCGCGACGGCCTCGGGGCGCACCTGTCCGATTTTTACGTCATAAAGTTTAGTGTGAATTTGACTTTCGAGTACGGCTTCACGAAAACACAGCCTTATTTTATAAGACTTTATAAGAGGTTGTTCAAAAAGGGTCGAGAACTCTGCGGCGCAGGGCTTCGGCTTGTGCTGGACATGCGTGCTCATGTACCACCTATCGTACACTCCGCGCGCATGTCCAGACTTCACCAAACCCCT
>JAKACV010000054.1 GCA_021821085.1 Bacillota bacterium
AGGGGTTTGGTGAAGTCTGGACATGCGCGCGGAGTGTACGATAGGTGGTACATGAGCACGCATGTCCAGCACAAGCCGAAGCCCTGCGCCGCAGAGTTCTCGACCCTTTTTGAACAACCTCTAGTAGAGCGGCATTCACTTTCTTTTTGATTCAATTGCGATACGTCATGCGCACACCATCTTACATCGAATGAGGGACTGTGACTTTCATCAACTTTGGGCTACTTTTTGTTATTGTCGCATATACATAAAAACATCTACACAAAATGCAATTTTATCTAGGAGTGGTTCATGGAGTGCTGTTTTCACAGGTTGAACTAGATGTACTTGAGCAATCTTGGCAAACCAAATGGCAAATGCATCGCATGGTGTTAATGGTGAAAGATGCAATGACTCTCTTCGCCTATTGGGAAATTGGAGATGGGCAAAAGTCACTGTTGTGCCAGCATTTCACTCGAACGTGGAATGAATTCTCTTTTTTTCTTCGTCTTCATGATGTAACAGATCGTCTGTTTGATGGCTACCACACCAATGAGACGAGATCTTCTTCGCTTCATCCTGCTGCAGATCATTGGTATTTCCACGATGTACAGCCACAACGTGATTATATCGCAGATGTATGTACACAAACTGAAGAGAATCATTCATTTGCTATTGTGCAGTCTGCTGTCGTTCAAACCCCTCCTGCTCTTTGTGAACTCGATACCGATCGCACAACGATTCGTTTTGTTCGCCCTCATGCCTCTCATCAAAAGTTGCGTGAGATTTTTGATGCAGATGCACGTATTCACTATGCAACACAACACAGAGAGAAAGTTCCTCTTTTTCGCGAATTTGACGGGTATACAGTGTTGGGTGACAGCTAACGAGTGCAGTTTTCACATAGGTAGAGAGGGGTCAATGAGAAGTGGAGATGGATCAGGGGTATCTATGTTTAGTTTTACATGCACATTTACCATATGTTCGTCATGTGGATGATCATCGCTATTTGGAAGAGCGCTGGCTCTTTGAAGCTTTAACAGAAACGTATATTCCACTGTTGAACGTATTTGAAGCGCTCGTTCATGATGGCATTGATTTTCGAATTACGCTCTCTGTGACGCCAACTCTTTTGTCGATGTTGACAGATGATCGACTGCAGACAAGATACGTGCAACACATGGAAACGTTGGTTCTATTGGCCGAAAAGGAAGTACTTCGGACAGTGAATGAACCTGATTTTTACCGACTTGCCTGTTCTTATCACGAGAAATTCACACGCATTTTGGCTGATTATCGCGTTTGTCATGGTGATTTGATCAAACGTCTACGCATTTTACAAAACATTGGTGTTCTGGAATTGTTGACTTCTGCAGCGACACATGCCTATTTACCACTCATGCTTACGCGTGAAGCAATGCGTGCGCAAATCGTCACCGCTCTCGATGTACACGAAGCGCACTTTGGTCGACGTGCGAAGGGAATCTGGTTGCCTGAATGCGGGTATCAACCTGGCCTAGATGAGATTTTGCGGGAATGTGGTGTGGAGTTTTTCTTTACAGACACGCATGGAGTAGAACTTGCTTTACCACGCCCAATTTTCGGAACCTTTTCACCTGTATTGACACCGGCTGGGGTGGCTGCATTTGCTCGAGATGAATCGTCTGCAAAACAGGTGTGGAGCTCTCTCGATGGGTATCCAGGTGACTACGATTATCGCGAATATTATCGAGATATTGGCTTTGATCGTGAGTTGGACTGGGTGCAAGCGGCGATCCATCCAGATGGCATTCGAGTGAATACGGGAATGAAATATTACCGGATTACAGGATCTTCAGATAAGGCTCCGTATGATTCGAAACAAGCAGCGGCAAAGGCGACTGAGCACGCGGCACATTTTCTACACTCTAAGCAACAACAAATCACAGCCGCAAAAGCTCGAATTGGACGGAATCCGATCATCGTATGTTCGTATGATGCGGAGTTATTTGGACATTGGTGGTATGAAGGGCCGATTTGGATTGAACAGCTTTTGCGTCAATTATCTGGCTGTCAGACGCAAAGTGAGCAAGGAAGTATTGCGTGTCTTACGCCATCTGAATATTTGAAACAATATGATGATTATCAAGTATGTCAGTTGCCTATGTCCTCATGGGGTCGGGGAGGAGCATCTGATGTTTGGTTGCGTGGAGAGAATGATTGGATTTATCCGGCTCTACATGCGGCAGAACAGCGAATGGTTGAATTGGCAAATCGCTTTGCGAAGCCAACACTCGAACAACGAACGGCATTAAATCAGGCGGCACGCGAATTGATGCTTGCGCAAAGTAGTGACTGGGCATTCATTATGGATAGTCAGACAATGGTCGATTACGCAATTAAACGTGTGAAAAGGCATGTGAACGCTTTCACTAAGTTATATGACATGTTGACACATGGTGTGCTTGACATGACGTGGCTGACAGCTTTGATAGAGTGGAGTCCACTTTTTCCTGATATTGATTATCGCTCATATCGATCACAACGTGATTCATCATCTTTGATTGAATTATCGTCACCCAATCGATCCTCTCCGGATCAACGGAGCGTTCTTATGCTTTCATGGGAATTTCCGCCGCTGACTGTGGGGGGACTCTCTCGCCATGTAGAGGATCTCTCTCGTCACTTAGTTCATGCCGGATGGACGGTGCACGTGGTCACCGCTCAGCCTGGTCATTGTGCTTCGGATGAAGTGGTCGATGGGACCTACGTTCATCGGGTGCAGCCTTTACAGCCTGACGGCGGGAGCTTCTTTCATTGGGTGTTACAGTTGAATATTGCGCTCATGCGAAGATGCCAGGATTTGATTCAAAAAGGAGTTCGTATCGATATCATTCACGCGCATGATTGGCTCGTGAGTGATGTGGCAAAAATGCTTAAGCTACAAAACGATTTGCCACTCGTGGCAACGGTTCACGCTACGGAACACGGACGCAATCACGGAATTCATACTGCTTTACAAAAACGAATCAGTGATATTGAATGGCAACTTACGTATGAAGCACAGCAGGTGATCGTGTGTAGTGACTCTATGGCACAAGAAGTACAACACGTTTTTTCCTTGCCTACTAACAAAGTAACGGTGATTCCAAATGGTGTTGAATTGAATTTGACTCTGGATGAAACAGACGATGTAGTGCGTGATGTTCTAGGAATAGCAAATACACAGAAACGCGTGATTGTCTTTGTAGGTCGATTGGTGAAGGAAAAAGGGGTTCAGGTGCTTCTTTCCGCTGCTTCACGAATTTTCGACACAGATCCTGAAGTGGAAATTGTCATTTTAGGAAAAGGTCCGATGATCGATGAGTTACAGGATCAAGCACGGCACTTAGGGATAGCATCTCGGGTACACTTCCTTGGATTTGTATCAGATGAAGTGCGCAATGCTTGGTTGCGAGTGGCTGCAGTTGCCGTGTTTCCCAGTCTATACGAGCCATTTGGCATCGTTGCACTCGAGGCGATGCGCGCTGATACGCCAGTGGCTGTAGCTGATGTGGGTGGGTTGCGCGAGGTGGTTTGTAATGAACAAACGGGACTTACTTTTTTTGCTGGAAATCCAGACTCATTGGCTGATCAGGTTTTGCGGTTACTACAAGATCCTACATTGGCACAAGATCTTGTCGTGCAGGCTAGAGAGATGATTTGCAATGAATATGATTGGCAGGTGCTTGCTGCGCGGACAGCAGCAATTTATGAGCAAATATTGAGCGGGATTATGTTCGAGGAGGCGACTGTGGGATGAAAGCAGTCATTATGGCAGGAGGATTTGGTACGCGATTACAGCCTTTGACCCGCAATATGCCAAAGCCGATGCTTCCTTTGCTCGACCGTCCGACGCTAGCTTATATTGTCGATTGGCTTGTATCACATCAAATTGAAGATCTCATGGTGACCACGTGCTATTTATCTGATGTGATTCAAGGTTATTTTCAAGATGGTGCAAAATTTGGCGCAAGAATGCGTTATTCCTATGAATCTATCCCACTAGGAACAGCAGGCGGAATTAAAGCCGTTCATGGGTTTCTTGATGAGACCTTTGTTGTTATGAGCGGTGACGGGATGACCGATTTTAATCTTACAGAGGCGCTGGAGTACCATCGGGCAACAGGTGCGCTTGCGACAGTACTTCTCGTTGAGAGGATGTGTCCTCTCGGATATGGTGTGGTAAAATTAAATGCAAAGGGTCATATTGAACGTTTTATTGAGAAACCGCAAACTTGGGAGCAAGGTCAACAGTATTTGGTCAATACCGGGATCTATATTTTTGAACCGAAAGTATTGGAGTTTATTTCGAATAGTTTTCCTTGTGACTTTGGACGCGATTTATTTCCTGAGCTGATCATGCAAGGAATTCTGCTTCACGGGTATGAAGCAGAAGGGTATTGGTCTGATATTGGCACGCTGCACCAGTACTATCAGACGCAATTGGATATGTTGGATGGACGTGTGCAAGTAAAGTTGCCAATAGAAGTGAAGGTATTGGCGATGAGCTAAACTGGACACTAACAATCAGATTTTTCTAGTCACCTCCCATCAATGATGGAAGGTGACTTTTACTTAAAATCAGGCTCCCTATTTGCAGGGTATCTGCGTATATTAAATCAAGGCAAGGAACTTCTTTGCATCCGCAGCAAAGGGGGAAGAATCAATGGAAGAACAAGCATTTCAGATCCTCGAAGCGATGAAACAGCCAAATGGGCTATATGTAGCGAGTATTACTCCTGACTATCACTATGTTTGGATTCGCGATACGTGCTACGTAGCCTTTGCGCATTTGCGATATGATGATGGACGCTATGAGCAAATTTATTATAGATTGCTTGATTTATTTAAGAAGTATCGTTGGAAAATTGAATATCACACGCGACAAAGACCGCAAGCTGCATTTGAATATATTCACCCACGCTATGATCCTGAGCGACTCGAAGAATTGCATGAACCATGGGGTAATGCGCAAAATGATGCGATTGGATTGTTTCTGTTTGGCATCGGGGAAGGTTTGCGATTAGGTAGAAAGATGTTACGTGATGATGGCGATCATGAAATCATACAGTTGCTTGCTCATTACCTTATGAAACTTGAGTTTTGGCGAGATGCTGATAATGGGATGTGGGAGGAGCAGGCAGAGGTACACGCGAGTAGCATAGGTGCATGTGTAGCAGGTTTGTTGGCCATTTCCTCATATGTTACTGTTGATGAAACTGCATTACGTCAGGGCATGCATGAGTTAATCGAACTTTTACCGCGTGAAAGTGCTACAAAAGAATATGATTTGGCACAACTGAGCTTGATCTATCCATACCAAATATTACCGATGGAATTGGCCCGAACCATCGTCTCACAGATTGAAAGTCATCTTTTACGTGATAAAGGGATCATACGTTATATCGGTGATCAGTACTTTGGCGAAGAGGGAAAAGAGGCGCAATGGGGATTTGGTTTGCCGTGGCTTGGATTGTGTTACTGGATACTTGGGGATTTTTCGAAAGCGTATTCGTATCTGCTCTGGACAGAGCGAATCATGTTGCAACCAGGGATGCTGCCTGAACTTTATTTAGGTCAATCAGGTCAGCCCAATCATCATACACCGCTTGCGTGGGCGGAGGCGTTGTATGTGATTTTATCTGAGAAATTATTTGCCGTGCGGATGCGAGAAGAGGCAGCGGCCTCGTTACACACGCCATTGTCAAATAAACATGAATAAACGCAGTAGCGAACGATCCTCGAGGAATGCAGACGTCTCTGCATTCCTCGAGGATCGTAGTTTTAGTTAATTAACGTTTTATACTGCTCGCGCAATTCTCGTTTCAATATTTTCCCACTCGGGTTGCGCGGTAAGTTTGGTACCTCAATCAGATGCTTTGGCACCTTGAATTTGGCCAGTCTGTTATGACAGTGGGCAAGTAAGGCCTGGGTATCGAAGGTGTGTCCCTGTTTTAATACAACAATCGCAGTGACAGCCTCAATCCAGTAGTCGTCCGGAATTCCAATCACTGCAACTTCAAGAATGCCATCAAATTCATATATCGCTTCCTCTACTTCGCGACTGGAGACATTTACTCCTCCTGATTTAATCATATCCTTTTTTCGATCTACGATGGTAAGGTATCCTTCTTCGTCCATATATCCCAAATCTCCACTATGAAACCATCCACCACGAAATGCTTCCTCTGTTCGGACAGGATCGTTTAAATAGCCAATCATGGCATGGGGTGTGCGATGAACGATCTCGCCAACGGTGCCTGGCAAGACATCTTGTCCTAGATCGTCTATAATTTTTGTTTCAACATTTAACCCCGGACGTCCTGCTGACCCTAGTTTACGCAGTTGATCTTCCGGTTGGAGAACAGTCGCAAGGGGTGCTACTTCTGTTTGACCGTAAAAGTTATAAAATCGTGTGTTGGGGAGACGATGTGCCAATTCTTTTAGAATTTCCATCGGCATGATGGCGGCTCCGTAATACCCTTTTTCAATCGATTGTAAATTTTCATCGAACGCTTCTTTGCGAAGTAATGCAATCCACACTGTAGGTGGACAAAATAGATGGGTTGCCCGTTCGGCTCTGGCCGCATTTAAGATTAGATCCGGTGTTGCATGGGGTAAGATCACGCCCGTGACACCCAAATAAATACCTGGACCTAGAAAACAATTGAGTTGTGCACTATGGTAAAAGGGGAGGGCATGAATGAGGACGTCTCTGTTGATCATGACGCCGTCAACGATACAACTTACATATTGGGAAATGAGACTTTTATGTGTCAACATCACGCCTTTTGGACGTGACTCTGTGCCGCTTGTGTAGAGAATTTGCGCGACATCGTCATCAAACAGTTCCGCTTGTGGTGCCGTCGTATTGAATGCTTTGCTTGAAGTAGAAAGCGTTTTCCACGAATCACGCTCAATCGTGGCAGGTGTGGTGTCGATGAGATAGCGGTCGAATACCTGTAGATGTTCTGTATATGCCATTGCTTTCTCTAGCGATTCTGCCAGTTCCTGTGCAGCGACGAGGTGAGAAACTTCTGCATGATCTAGGATGTAGGCCATTTCATGGGCGGTTAACATATAATTGATTGGTACAAGAATCGCGCCTAGTTTCGCGACAGCATACTTTACTAAGACGAAGTCGAGATTGTTTTTTGATAAGATCGCGATTCGAGTTCCGCGACAGATCCCATCTGATGCAAATAAGTTTGCTACCTGATTCGTGCGAACTTCAAGTTCCCGATACGTCACTCGCTCGGTATTGTAAATGAGGGCGATCTTGTCAGGGAACCGGTTGGCACTTCGACTTAGGAGATCCCCAACCGTATGGCGACGTGTCTGTTCAATAATTTGATTTAAGCTAGTTGAAAAATCTGAAAACGGCATAGTTACATAGCACGACCTTTCATGTATATTTTCTAGACTTTAATTCGACGATATATTGAAGTTTTCCTTTTAATTTTCTGATTGCTCCTTTGATTTTAAGAAAAAACGATAACTTCAAGATACGAATTTTAGTTTTCTGATATGCTGAGTGTGTTGAGTGCGCTAGAGGATTTGATCGCACTGCGAGTGAATTGAAAATTCCACTTGCTTCTTATGTGAATATCGGGTAATTATTGGACAAGGAGGATGATATCATGGCAAATATAAAGGGTTCTAAGACAGCCGTAAATTTGAAAGTGGGCTTCGCAGGTGAATCACAAGCAAACAGGCGATATCTTTATTTTGCAGAGAAGGCTGATTTGGAAGGTGAAGTTGAAGTGTCAAATTTGTTTCGTAGCATTTCAAATGGTGAGACGAAACATGCATTTGGGCACTTCGATCGCTTGCGTGAACATGGTGAGGGAGATCCAGTGACGGGCTATCCAGTTGGCGATGCGAAGGAAATGCTAAAATCAGCAATTGCTGGAGAAACATATGAATATACCGAAATGTACCCAGGGTTTGCTTCAACTGCACGTGAAGAAGGTTTTGATGAGATTGGCGAGTGGATGGAAGTTATGGCAAAGGCAGAACGTGTTCATGCACAGCGGTTTCAGAAATTGCTAGATTCGCTTGAGGCGTGAAAATAAATTAAGATTGCCGTCCCTGTCTTTTGGGACGGTTATTTTCTCGATCGGAGGATTATTAACATGGCAGATTACATTTCTCTAAAAGATGTCGTTCCACTTCATGCGTATCGGACGCATCGTGAGGAGTACATGCGAAAAATGATCGCCTATAAAAAATCACGGCGAGTCAAAGTGGGGGAATACATCTCTCTGTTATTTGAAAACCGTCAGACCATATTGTTTCAAATTCAAGAATTAGTAAACAGTGAGGATTTAACCGATCCTGACGAAATCGAGGAGTACATCCAAATTTACTCTGCAATGCTACCTACACGTGATGAGCTATCAGCCACGTTATTTATTGAAATTGACAATCTTCAGTTATTAGAAGAAAAACTGAGAGAATTAATGGGTATCGAACATACACTGTCGCTCGACATCGGTGGAGAGATGATTCCAGCTATTTTTGAAGAGGAACATACAGATCGGGAGTTAACGACGAGTGTTCATTATCTAAAGTTTCCATTGACCGAATCCGCAAAAGAATATTTGTTGCAGCATTCAACCGTAGTACCAGAAGTGTGTATTTTATTACATCATCCTCTGTTACAGGTGGATTCTTTACTTACATCAGATCACATTCATGCATTACAAGAGGATTTTCGTGAAGTGTAACGAGAAGTATTAATGTTGATTTGAGTAGATTGTTCCCTTTCTATTGAAAAAATCACGCTACATTGTTTTAAGGGTAAGATTGCTTGGTCTTGTGTATAGTGTGAAAGGGTTTTTACGTCAAATTGCTAGATGATAGAGGGGGGCTTTAATGATGAATGGGAAAATTGGATTGCGTACAGTTGCACTGACTACGGCAGTTTTAACGGTGGGAGCGGTTGCTCCAGCTTTCGCCAGTACCATTCCAGATTTCATGAAATTGGGTTTCCCGAATATTGTAGCCAGCACGACTGTACAGGCGGGACAATCAGCCACTCTGCAGTATGGTGGATTGACTGTTAACATTCCGCAGGGCGCATTTTCGCAAACGGTAAAATTCGAATTACTTGAAGGTCAACTTTCTAACTTTGTGAGTAGCGTCCCAACTGGGCAGACGCCTGTTGTTGATTTTGCATTTAAGGTTGTTAATGTACTCACAAACCAATTGGTTGCAAAGTTTAACAAACCAGTGGTTGTGTCTTATTCGGGGCATGACGTCAGTGTAAATAGTAAATATTGGAACATCACGCCTTCTGGGAACTATGCATCTAATCCGATTGCTCCTGTTATTTCAGGCAGTACATTGAAACATGGGAATGCGGCAGCAGCAGTTGGTTGGGTGATTACGGCCCCGGCAACATCTGTGGCGAATACGACGCAACCAGTTACTGGTGTACCTCTGGCAGACTGGTTAACAGTAGGCGCCGTGCTTGTGGTTGGTGGTGCACTTTTGTTGGCGACCAAACGCAAAGAGGTCTGAACGGCTTAAAGGCGGGGGAATTTGGTGTGAGAAGAATTACTTCATTTCTTGGTATTGGCATGATTGTTGTTGGCATCGTGATCATTCTTTTGGTGCCGTTGTTTTTCTGGCAATCCAAGGAAGGGGCAAGAGCCCTCCTAAAAAGCTCGCCGGCTCCCATTCACATTGTGTTGGCGCAAGAACAGGGGATTCTTTATCCAGCACCAGCGCCATTGATGACGTCACCCAAAATAGGTATGCCGATCGGCAATCTTTTCATCTCGACGATCAGGCTCCATGCACCTATCGTTGAGGGAACGAGTGATTGGCAATTGCGGGATGCCGTTGGTCATCTGGGGGGCACACCATTGCCAGGAGCTATGGGCGTGAGTATTCTCGCCGGACACAATGTTACATTTTTCCATGAAATTGGGCAATTGCGCCCGGGACAACTGATTCAGGTCAAGACGGGTCAGGGTATTTTCACTTTTCGAGTATTGAACCATCAACTTTTACATGTCGGAGAGACACTTTCGAGCACGCATTTTCCAATGCTGGCATTGGAAACGTGTTACCCGTTTAATGATTGGAATTTGACTCCCTATCGATATATTGTTGAAGCTGCACTTGTTAAAAGTGCTTTAGCGAAAGTAGCATGAGAGGTAAAGATGATCACACAAAGATACGTTAGAGCACGAACAGGAGAGTCCCATGTGATAGATCTGATGAGGAATTCTTTGCGCAGATAAAAACAGGGCATCTTCACGAAAATTTGGGCGATGGCCGCGTTTGATCCTAAACGCGGCCAATTTGAACATTGGATGTATGTTGTGATGAAGCTTATGGGAATAGGTAGATGCATGAACCTTTTGTGAATGTTCTAGAGGTTGTTCAAAAAGGGTCGAGAACTCTGCGGCGCAGGGCTTCGGCTTGTGCTGGACATGCGTGCTCATGTACCACCTATCGTACACTCCGCGCGCATGTCCAGACTTCACCAAACCCCTGCTTGCATCTTACCTCAACCCTTTTTGAACAGGCTCTTCTAGTGTCAAGGGATCCAAAATTTTCTGGAGTTTATTTAACGCAGAACGAAAACGGGTGATGATTACCTGTTTTTGTTCAATGATTCGCTGGGTAACGGAATTGCTGGGGTGAATGAAAAGGTGAGATCATCCAGCGTGGAGTCGTAATGCACGTGTAAGTCATATCCTTCTATGTACCATAGATCGCCGTGTTCAACGAAAAATGTAATTCCTTGTTGAACCCAGTGTATGGCTGGATCAAGTGGTGCAGCCACTGCCATGGCAAAACTAAATCCAGGATGAATCTGTGAATCCCCATAGCGAACAACAAAACGAATTCCTTCCGTTTGAGATCTGTGCAATTCACGCAAAACCCAATCTATCGCATTTTCCGACATGGAAATCGCCATTGAACAATTCTCTCCTCTCTCCGTCTATTCAGTGTTCTACTGTGTAGTGTATCTCTTTCCTGCTGAATGTGCAGGGTGGGTTTTTACGACGGACTTTTAATGCATGTATGATCTAGACCCCAGCATAGATATTTTTCTATGGTATGCTAAAGAAAATGGGGAGGGGTTCATATGGGGCAGGTGATTTCATTACAATTCCATGAGCAGACAGTTCGTAATTTGGCTCAGATGGACGACCATCGCATGATACAACTATCTCTGGAACAAGGCAAGGGGATTGAGGGATACCGAAGTAATCGCCCTATCGTCGTCATTGTCCTATCTGGGAGACTTCAGTTGACGTTTTTGGAAAAAACATTTGTTTTGGGAAGTAATGAACTCATGACCTTAGAACCGTTGCAAGTTCATACTTTATATGCGTTGGAGCGCACAACGGTGTTGTTGTGTTTAATGGCGCGAGTAACAGATGGACAGGGAGTGAGTGCGATTGAGCACCGCGATAGGATCGAGCTTCCATATATAGATAATAACGGTATAATAAATTAATTACCAGAACAGGCCAAGGACACATTTGTCGTCTAAACTTGTTGACCATCGCGTGCAAGCATAGGAGAATCACACCAATCTTTTTTGAGTATCCACTCTCCGCGATCCGTTGAGACGATCCCCTCGGCGTGCATTTGTCGCCACACTCGATTGACTGATTCACGCGTCATACCGACCATGTTTGCAATTTCCGATTGGTTTAAGGGGATGGGAATACGTACGTTAGTGCCCTGAATATGGCCATGTTCCTGCGCTAGATAACGTAAAATGGCGGCTAATCGATCACACGAGTCATTTAACGTGAGTTCTTGTTGGCGCGCCTGTAGTTGCTGAATTTGACCATTCATGATCTGGACGACGTTTTGCAAGATAGTGACATTTCGTAGGAGCCATGTTTCGAATGCACGACCAGAAATTGAAATGATTGTGCTCTGTGTGATGGCTTCTGCAGTTCCAGGATAGGGGCACATATCAAAAAAACCAGTCTGCGGGAACAATTGTCCTGCACTTACGATGTTGCGAATGATTTCACGTCCCGAATCATCTACATTATATATTTTAAGAGCGCCATTTATAAGGAAAAATACGGTATCTCGCGTCTGACCTTCCATGAAAATATATTGACCACGCTTATAGTGATGCTCGGTAGCCAACATGCTGATCTCTTGTAGTAACGAACTGTCTAATGGGCGGAAGAGATAAATATTGCGTAGGTTCTCCTCCATACGATACGTTTCTGCAGTACATGTCAAAGTTTCGGATTGACCCATGGTTTTCAGTCCTTTCTTAAATCCAGAAGGATCTATGATTGATTAAACCGCATTGCAGAGCCATATCATAGTGTGGATTGAGTCATTTTCCTAGTCGTTTGGAAGCAGAATATCATCCAATTGGATTAGTCCATTTAGACTAATGTATATTACATTATAGAGATTGTCCTTTTAGGTGACTCTTGCCGTATACTAAAAGACAGATGATTAGTTTTGGGAGGGATTTTACTTGACGAAAGTCATTCAGCAAGGTTTTGGATCGTGGGAATCCCCGATTACATCGGACCTCATCGTGTCTGAGACAGTTGGGTTACAGGAAATTATGATCGATGGTGAAGATACATACTGGTTAGAAAGTCGTCCAACAGAAGGGGGCAGAAGTGTCCTTGTAAAACGCACCCAAGATGGGGAGACACTCGATCTGACACCGCAGCCGTTCAACGTACGGACACGTGTTCATGAATATGGTGGTGGGGCTTACACCGTATCCCATGGGGTTGCTTATTTTTCGAATTTTTCTGATGGCCGAATTTATCGTTTGAATGAACAAGGTCCTGAGCCAACCACGCCAGAAGGTGATTTTCGTTATGCGGATTTTGCAATTGACGAGGTACATCAACGCCTAATCTGTGTGCGTGAGGACCATACTGGTACAGGGGAAGCTATCAATACCCTTGTATCCATTGCGCTCGACGGATCTCAAGACGTTAGAATAGTAGTGGCAGGCAAAGACTTTTATTCATCGCCACGGCTCAATCCAGATGGTACGAAACTTGCCTTTTTACAGTGGAATCATCCGAATATGCCTTGGGATGGAACGGAACTCGCGGTGGCTGATCTATACTCTGACGGACGTGTGAGTGTACCGACTATTATTGCAGGTGGACAGACAGAATCCATCTTTCAACCAGAATGGTCACCTCAGGGCACGTTGTATTATGTATCTGACCGTACGAATTGGTGGAATCTTTATCGTTATGAACAGGAGAAAACTGAGATCGTCGTGCAAAAGGATGCGGAATTCGGAATGCCCCAGTGGGTTTTTGGAATGTCAACGTATGCGTTCCTTACTGCCGAAACGATCATTTGTGCATGGAACGAACGGGGACTGTGGTCACTAGGAACCATTGATCTTAGGTCTGGTCAATTGCAGTTGATCGAGTCGCATTTTACTTGGATAAGCGGCGTTCGTGCAGGTCGCAAGCAAGGATATTTTATCGGAGGTTCACCAACAAATCCGAGTGCCATCGTCGAGTATCAACGATCTTCGAGTGCATTTAAAACGTTAAGAGAAGCGTCGAAGTTGACTGTTGACCCGGCATTCTTGTCGATTCCAGAAGTGATTGAATTTCCAACAACCGATGGCCGTAAAGCGTATGCATTTTTTTATGCTCCTGCAAGTGAGACGTATGATGGGCCTCCATACGATTTGCCGCCGCTCATCGTCATGAGTCACGGGGGACCGACTTCCGCGACCTCTGTGACGTTTAACTTGAATATCCAATATTGGACGAGTAGAGGGTTTGCTGTTTTGGATGTCAACTATGGTGGGAGTACAGGGTATGGGCGAGAGTATCGCCAGCGTCTTAATGGCAATTGGGGGATTGTGGACGTTGATGATTGCACAAATGGGGCGCTGTATCTCGTGGAACGCGGTGACGTGCGCAAAGATCAGTTGGCGATTCGCGGTGGAAGTGCAGGTGGGTATACAACGCTCTCGGCGCTCACGTTCCGAGATGAGTTCGCCGCAGGTGCGAGTTACTTTGGTGTGAGTGACATTGAATTGTTAGCGAAGGAAACGCATAAGTTTGAGTCGCGCTACATGGACAGTATGGTCGGCCCGTATCCCGAAACAAAAGAGGTATATGTGGTGCGTTCGCCCATTCATTTTATTGATCGACTGCATGCCGCTGTGATCTTCTTTCAAGGGTTGGATGATAAGATTGTACTTCCTAATCAGGCGGAGATTATGGTGGAAGAATTGCGAAAAAAAGGAGTTCCAGTGGCGTATGTCCCATTTGAAGGAGAAGGTCATGGTTTTCGGAGGGCAGATCACATCAAGAAAACGCTAGATGCAGAACTGTACTTCTACTCGAGAATATTTGGCTTTGCCCTACCGATAGACATTGAACCTGTTGCAATCGATAACTTCTAAAAGTGTCACAGTAGGATTTAGAAGTGAAGAGAAGAGGGAATGGAACAAGTGAAGCGAAAAATAGGTGTGATGATTTCGATTGTTGTAGTGGCAGTTGCACTTCTTGGCTTTATGGGAGTTAGACATGAACCAAAGTCGCTACCGCAAAAAGGATACTTGGCACCAAACTTTACACTTACAGATATGCAAGGGAAGACAGTGACACTTTCACAACTCAAGGGACATCTTGTTTACATTAACTTTTTTGCATCATGGTGTCCGCCGTGCAAAATGGAGACGCCAGACATTGAACAAATGTATCAGAAATACGGGAACAAGGTTGATTTTATTGCAATTAATATGACGCCAAGTGATAGTCTCTCTGGACTTAAAGCGTACATCAACTCATACGGTGTGACGTATCCCGTGTTTCTTGATTCGCAAGGAAGTGTCGAATCAACTTATAATGTCATGGATATTCCAACTAGTTTTTTTATTAATCAACAAGGTGTCATTATTGACCGTGTAACTGGTATGATGACACCCACTGGAATGCAATCAGAGTTCTCAAAACTGCTCGCGACGCATTGAGAAGGCTGATCGATTTAGTAGGATATCGTGAGCCGTTTGGGGAGGGGAATCCATGGGGGCCACACCTACGATGTGGATTGCATTTTTGGCCGGGTTAGCATCCTTTGTTTCACCTTGTACATTGCCGCTCTATCCATCCTACATTTCTTATATTTCCGGGATTTCTTATGACCGCGAGAATGTTCGGTTGGTTACGTCGGCGGTGCGCAGAAAGGCGTTAGCTCATGCCGTATTTTTTGTTCTCGGATTCTCGGCCATTTTTGTTGCGCTTGGCGCCTCTGCGAATTTGTTGGGGATTTTATTTGCGCAGTATCGCTCCGTCTTTAGTGAAATTGGCGGTATAATCGTTATCACGATGGGACTTACCTTACTTGGCTGGATCAAACTAGACGTTTTGATGCGAGAGGTGAAATGGCACACAAAGTCAAAACCTGCCGGATACGTGGGCGCATTCGTGATTGGCATCAGTTTTTCTGCCGGCTGGACTCCTTGCATTGGCCCCATCTTAGCTTCCGTTATTGCTATTGCCGCAACAAGTCAAGTGAATGGCATGTTGTTGATGTTTGCTTATGCACTTGGTTTTGCGATTCCGTTTTTGGTCCTTGCATACACACTTGGTTCTCTTCGTTGGTTGCAGCGGTATAGCGAACCCATTAGTCGCGTCGGAGGAGCGGTGTTAGTTCTCATGGGTGTATTATTGATCACGCATCGGCTAGAGGCGTTGACCTCTTGGCTGACCCGTATTTTTGGAGCTGGGGTGAATATTTAGTGTACATGATGCGGTTGCTCATCTTCACTACACAATACCGAATCGTTGTGGGGATGGCCCGCGTCTTCAATTTGAATCGTGCTGTGTCCGATTCCAAGATGACTGAGTGAATGCTCTATGTCACGTAAAATCGGCTGACTTTCGCGAATGGAAAGAGTGCCGTCTAGAACGACGTGGCAGGATAATGCATTTTTGCCGCTGGTGATACTCCACACATGAAGATCGTGAACTTCATATACTCCGTTGATCTTTTGAATGGTATTGGCTACATCTGATAATGAGAGATTATTTGGTGTGGCCTCCATGAGAATATTCACAGCTTGTTTAACGATACGCCATGCCCCATATGCAATGAGAGTAGAGATAAGCACACTAAGAATAGGGTCAACAATATACCATTTCGTCCACAGAATCATGATTGCGCCTACTATGACTCCTGCTGAAGCTAGGGCATCGCCCAACATATGCAGGACTGCACTGTGCACATTTAGATTATCCTCATCTCGCATCCCTAATCCAAGATATAAGTTAATCAGTAAACCTACGCTCGCACCCCCGATCATCCAGAGAGGATTCACCGGTTGCGGAGATTGAATGCGTTGATAAGCTTCAACTGCAATAATAAGAGCGATTGCGATCAGTGCGACGCCATTTACCAACGCAGCAAGAATGCCTGTTCGGTGATAACCGTAGGTCATATTTTCTGTCGGGGGCTTCTGTGATTGATTGATGGCATACCAAGACAGACCAATCGCGGCGAGATCAGTTAAGACATGGCCTGCATCTGAGAGTAATGCAAGACTGTGGGAAATGAGCCCACCTGTTACTTCTACTAGCAAGATCACAAAGGTCAGAAGAAATGCTTGTTTCATTTTCTCGATAGGTGCGTGAGTGTGAAAGACTCCGCCATGTGAATGATCATGTCCGTGGTCATGTCCATGTGAGTCAAAAGAGTGCGATTGTCCAGCTGTCATGCGATCGTATCCTCCACATCCGGTTGTAGATGGTAGTTTGTCTATTTTTCGATCATGGCATGAATTGGACGATGATGCAAGAACGCGTTGACCAGTCGTACAATCAACTATTGACGATCGTTCCGCCATTGATGTGCAGCATTTGACCGGACATGTAGGACGAGTCATATGATGCGAGATATACATACGCTGAGGCGAGTTCTACAGGCTGTCCTGCTCGTTTAAATGGAGTATTCGTCCCGAATTGTGTCACTTCGTTCGCTGTGAAGGATGCTGGAATCAGAGGAGTCCAGATTGGCCCTGGAGCAATGCCATTTACACGGATACCTCGATCTGCAAGAGAAAGCGCAAGTGAGCGGGTAAATGTAACAATGGCGCCTTTTGTGGATGAGTAATCGATGAGTGTCTTATGTCCTTCATACGCTGTAATAGAGGCCGTGTTAATAATGGTGCTACCTGCAGTCATCAGCGGGACTACTGCTTTTGCTAAATAGAACATTGCAAAAATATTCGTTTTAAACGTACGTAAAAGTTGCGCTGCGGTGATCATCTCAATGGTCTGTTGCGGATGTTGCTCGCCTGCATTATTCACTAGAATATCGAGATGCCCCCATGTCTTCATCACGCGTTGAACGAGCTGTTGGCACCATGACTCTTCACCGATATCCCCTGCGAGTAAAAGAGCCCGCCTGCCAATTTGCTCAATATATTGTTTTGTCGTTTGTGCATCTTCATGTTCATTTAAGTAGGATATTGCGACGTCAGCGCCTTCTTTTGCGAAGGCAATCGCAACTGCACGACCGATTCCACTATCTCCTCCAGTAATGAGGGCAATCTTTCCTTCTAGTTTTCCGGAACCTTGTTTCGTAGCATCGTCAAATATGGGACTTGGCTTCATCCATGTTTCATGCCCCGGTTGCTGATCTTGATGTTGAGGTGGGAAGGAGGGGGAACCTAGACCTTGCATGGATGATTGTTGTACAGTCATAGCTGTGCTCCTTTGCGTTGACATGATAGGGTGTGTGATTTCCGTCTCCATATCATGTCGCCCCAGGTTCCCCTTTATGCTTATGCCTACAGTTCGTGTCTGTGTTGTGATGTCTATGACAATAGAGTTTCCCAGAGATTACCGCGTTGTATTGGATCACCATGCGCCGGACAAATCCAGTCGAAAGAGTGCTTTCCTACCTCTTGGAGCGATTGCTGTAAAGCTTGCTGGTTCCAAGTGAGAAGACCGGGGGAGCGTTTTAGTTTGCCTTTGCGCGTCGTAACAAGGTCACCTGCGATGAGGACGTCTTGATAACGTATGCTTACATGCCCTGGCGTATGCCCGGGTGTAGGTATTAATTCTAAATCAGATATATATTCCCATGAATCGTATGTGCGATCGATAGCCGGTTTGTCGACTTTCATAAGCGCGCGAATTATGCGTCGCACTCCATGATCTTTTTGCTCGTGGTATAGATAAGCGAGTTCTTCTCGTGGGGCCCACAAGGTTGCTCTAGAAAGTTCGCGCAGCCGCTTTGCGTTGCCGATATGATCGACGTCGCTATGTGTAAGTAAAATATGTGCAATGTCAGTTGGCTTTAGACCGATGCGATCAAGACCCGCAATGACGCGGTCGATTTTCCCCGGGAAAAACGTATCAATCAATACGGGTTCCTGCCCAAGGATCACATATACATAACTCCCCTTTGTTTCCTCCAGTAAATGAACGTGCGGAGCAATTTCCATTCCACTCACTCCTGATTCGCATTGGGCTGTGTTCCTCTTATTAAACACAAATTCATGTCAAGCGTCAGTGAAAATGTCACCTTAACTCGTCAGTGAAAATGTCACTTATACAGCGCCATGCGTAGCTAGGGTCATTGCCCGCTTTATCGGGCTATGACCGCTGTACCAGCGTTTCTCTTTT
>JAKACV010000102.1 GCA_021821085.1 Bacillota bacterium
TAAGTGCGACAATCAATCAAAGGAGACTACAAAATCCTTATTTTTACACGATCAATCGTTTAGCGAGTGAGTACGGCGGAGGGGTAGTCGTTGCGCACAGCGGAACCGTGATTGGACTATTATTAGACCCAAAAAGATTACACCCCGATGAGGTTCATCATGCAGCGCAAGAGTTATCACAACAGACAGGGCAAAAATTGATGATCATGCAGAGATTATCATGGTAAATGATGAATTAACGTGTTATGTTATACGCAATAAATCTATATTTCGGGAGCTTGGTGGAGCCAGGCTGAGAGGGTAGTCGTTATACTGCCGACCGTTTACCTGATCTGGATAATGCCAGCGGAGGAATAAAGCTTGTGGGTGTATGATGGCACCTAGCGACCGCTTCATTATGAGGTGGTTTTTTATTTTGGAGAAAAGAGGGATTTCATTGAAGAATCCGCAAGATGAAGTACATCATTCATTGTCTTCATGGCCTGGTAGCAAAAAGGCGTATATCCTCGGGAGTCGATCAGATCTGTTGGTGCCGGTTCGGCAAATTGAGCTTCATCCGACAGAGGCACGTCATGGTGTAGAGGAGAATCCTCCTATTCAAGTCTATGATACGAGTGGTCCGTATACGGATAAATCATACACCGTCGATTTTACCGTTGGATTGCCTTCAATACGATCGTCATGGATCAAAGAGCGAAGAGATAGTGAGGCCTATGAAGGTCGATCTATAAAACCGCAAGACAATAGCGAACGAACAGATCATTCAGCGAGTGACGCTGTTTTTCCTGGCTTAAGGCGTCAACCACTGCGTGCAAAAGTAGGTTCCAATGTCTCGCAAATGCATTATGCAAGAAAGGGAATCACCACACCGGAAATGGAGTTTGTGGCCATTCGTGAGCAAATGGATCCCGAGTTTGTACGCAGTGAACTTGCCTGTGGACGGGCTATTATCCCTGCTAATATCAATCATCCTGAATGTGAGCCTATGATCATCGGGAGAAATTTCTTGGTGAAAATCAATGCGAACATTGGCAATTCTGCGGTATCTTCCTCCATTAATGAAGAAGTGGAGAAAATGACATGGGCAACCCAATGGGGTGCTGATACCATTATGGATCTATCGACGGGCAAACATATTCATACGACCAGAGAGTGGATTATAAGGAATTCTCCGGTCCCAGTAGGAACTGTCCCCATTTATCAGGCACTTGAGAAGGTTGACGGTGATGCAGAAGCCCTTACGTGGGAGATTTATAGAGATACTTTGATTGAGCAAGCTGAGCAGGGAGTAGATTATTTTACTATTCATGCCGGTGTTCTGTTGCGCTATATCCCACGTACTGCCAAGAGAATGACGGGAATCGTATCGCGAGGAGGATCTATCATGGCTGCTTGGTGTCTCGCCCATCACCAAGAAAATTTTCTCTATACGCATTTTGAAGACATTTGTGAAATTATGAAAACTTATGATATTGCCTTCTCTCTTGGCGATGGGTTGCGTCCCGGTTCTATTGCGGATGCTAATGATGAGGCTCAATTTGCAGAACTTGAAACGCTAGGGGAATTGACACAAATAGCGTGGAAACATGATGTGCAAGTGATGATTGAAGGACCAGGGCACGTTCCAATGCATAAGATCAAAGAAAATATGGACCGTCAGTTAGAAGTATGTAATGAGGCACCTTTCTACACGTTGGGGCCTCTTACCACAGATATCGCTCCCGGCTATGATCATATTACGTCAGCGATCGGTGCCGCTATGATCGGCTGGTTTGGAACCGCTATGCTGTGTTATGTTACGCCAAAAGAACATTTGGGTTTGCCCAATAAAGACGATGTGCGTGAAGGTGTCGTTACCTATAAGATTGCTGCTCATGCAGCCGATTTGGCAAAAGGACATCCTGGTGCCCAAAAGCGAGATAATGCTCTTTCCAAGGCGCGTTTTGAATTTCGCTGGACAGATCAATTTAATCTGTCGCTAGATCCTCTGAGAGCTATGGCGTTTCACGACGAGACTCTGCCCGCTGAGCCTGCTAAAACTGCGCACTTTTGTTCGATGTGTGGGCCAAAGTTTTGCAGTATGAAGATAACTCAGGATATCCGCGAGTACGCTGAGATCCATGGACTGGATGAGGCGGAAGCTATGGCGGAGGGGATGACAGAAAAGGCGAAAGAGTTTCGCGAGACGGGTAATAAGATCTATCGCTAGAACGGGAAAGACGATGCTTTCGTGTGTGCTATTTCACCATTTCATGTTGCTTTATCGTAAGGGGATGATTATGATGGTGATATCTTAATCGTGCGAGAACACGCCAAATTACATAATAGGGAAATGGTGTTTACCAAGTGTCATGGTGAACTTAAAAGGGAAACCGGTGAAAGTCCGGTGCGGTCCCGCCACTGTAAGGGTGAGCTTTGATTGAAGACCACTGAGCGTTTGCTTGGGAAGGCAATCAATAGCTGTGACCTCGAGCCAGGAGACCTGCCTTTTCTCTGAACACCTATGAGAGGTAACTATACGCGGGGTTTTATTGCGCATGGTCTGCTTTCTGCAACCTACGGTCGATAGGGAGGTGTTTGTGGGCGACTTCTGTCGTGTGCAAACACTCTTTTTACTATAAAGAGTGTTTTTTGATGTAGTGCCTGCAAACGTCCCTCCGACCCAATTTATTGGAGGGTATATATGAAAGAGATTACGTTGTTGATTGGTCATGGCAGTCGAGATGCCGACGGGAATCTGGAATTCTTAGATTTTATCGAAGAAATTCGTCGGCAGAAGCCTAACGAGCATTTTGAAGCATGTTTCCTCGAATTAACGACACCTACAATTCATGACGGTTTTGCTGCGTGCGTACAGCAAGATGCACAGCGCATTATCGTCATACCCGTTATTCTCCTTGCAGCCTCACATGTCAAACTTGAAATTCCCGACTTTTTAGAGGAAGCTCGTCGACAATATCCACATGTGGATATTGTGTATGGTCGAAATATCGGTCTTCATGCACAAATGATTGATTTATTAGAAGATCGTTTCTACGAACAGACAAACACTTTTGTATCCGCCGATATCAGGCAAACATCGATTGTACTCATGGGTCGAGGCAGTAGTGATCCTGATGCAAATGGAGATCTCTATAAGATTGCCCGACTTTTATGGGAGCGCACCGGTGCTTTAACGGTTGAAGTGTGTTTTACCGGAATTACGTTCCCACGTTTGCCCGAAGGTATTCACAGAGCACTTTTACGGGATACAAAGCGTGTAGTAATCGTACCTTATTTCCTGTTTACGGGGGTACTTATTAAACGTATGCAAGGTATTTTACAAGAAATACAGTTAGAAAATACCAATGTCCCGATGTTGATGGCATCGTATTTTGGCAATCAGAAAAGACTTGTAGACATTGTGCTAGATCGGCGTGAGGAGGCGTTACATGGTCATTCATTTATGAATTGTGATTTATGTAAATATCGTAAAATGCCAGCGTATGGGGAGGAGGAGATGCGATGACTGGATGTGTTTACCTTATTGGAGCTGGTCCTGGAGATCCTGATTTATTAACTTTAAAGGCCAAACGCTATTTGGAGCAGTCAGATGTAGTTATTTATGATCGATTGGTAGCAAAAGAAATTTTAGCTTTTGTTTCGAGTCAGGCTGAACAAATTTACGTTGGAAAGGAGACAAATCAGCATACTGTTGCACAAGAAAAAATTAATGCTTTATTGATTGAGAAGGCATTATCTGGGCATATCGTCTCACGACTAAAAGGGGGAGATCCATTCGTATTTGGTCGTGGAAGTGAGGAAGCTCTGGCTTTGGTAGCG